>DATBCP010000379.1:0-3593 GCA_036270435.1 Rhizomicrobium sp.
AAGATCACGTCGACCGGCGGGCGACGTGATCTTGCCACCCCAAAACGCAACAGACACTAGTCCAAGCACTTAGATAGGGTGGTTTTAGCCTATTGCCAGCCATCAAAACGTTAAGAGTTTTAGGCCGGTATCGCAACCGGAAGCCCGGTGGCGCTAGCCCCGCTTCCGGGTGGAACTCTCAGTTTTCCTTGGACTTTCCGGGATGACGGCCAGCGTGAAGGGACCAAATTCTTTTGCCCTGTTGCCCAAAGGACGGATCTGGCAGCCATGCAAGGTGGCGCCGCCGCGCAGATTGTTGCCGGCGATCCGGTCGAAAAGCCGTTCCAGGGATTCGAATCGCGGCCGGTACATCGCACCCCCCACGGCCATGAGGACCGAGGCCAGCGCCCGCAATCCCACTTCGCGCGGCGCCGCCGCCAGGGCGGTTGCGTCCAACACAAGGCCCGTCTCGTCCTGTTGTCTCACCGCGCGGGCGAGAACGGCGGCGGTCATCACCTCCAGGCTTTCACGGGCCCGCCCCAGATGCGCGGCCGCGGCGGCGATACGCGCCGTGGTCAATCCTGCCTCCGCCAGAGCCGGCCGCATTTTGCGAACCTTAACCCGGTCGAAGTTCTCATCCTCATTCATCGGATCATCCAGCCAGGCGTGGCCCTTGGCTTTGAGATAGATGCGCAAGAGATCGCGGCCCAATCCCAACAAAGGCCGCGCAACCGCCAGCCCGGGAAAGCCCTCGACCGGCCAAGGCGCGCGCGGCTGCATGCCGGCGAGACCGTCCAGCCCGCTGCCCCGCGCCAGCCGCAGCAGAAAGGTCTCGGCCTGGTCGTCCTGATTGTGGCCCACGAACAAGGTGGCGATCCTATGCTCCATCAGAAAGGCGCCCATCAGCCGGTAGCGCGCTTCCCGTGCCGCCGCTTCGATGCCGGCTTGGGACTTTTTGCCGCGCCAGGCCAGCACCTTTGCCGCAAGCCCCAAGCGCCTGGCCCAGGTCGCCACGACCTTGGCCTCCTTTGCCGAAGACGGACGCAGGCCGTGATCGACCGTCAAGATGATGGGAAGGGAATGTCCCTGTTGGCGTGCATAGTTGCTGATCAGATGCATCAGCGCCACGGAATCGCCGCCACCCGAGACCGCCACAGCCCAACGTTCCGCGGGATGGCTCGCCATCGCCCGCGCAAAGGCAGCTTCGATGCCGCCGGCAAGCTCGCTACTTGCTGCAGGCCGTTTTGCGGAGGCTCGCCGCGCTGGAGAGGGTTTGCGGCGGGGCGCTTGGATATTTCGATTTGATGAGGCCAAGCGTGGTGCAGCCTTCCGATTTCTGGCCCATGCCCATAAAGGATTGGGCCAGCTTGAGCATAGCCTCCGGTGCGCGTGGAGACTTGGGATATTTCTTGATGACCTCGGCAAAGGCGCGCGCCGCCGGCGCATAGTCCTGGTGGACGAAGCTGATATTGCCCACCCAATAGATGGCCTGGGGCGCCAGGTCGATGTCGCCCGGATTGGCGTCGGCATAGGCGCGGAAGGCCGCCGAGGCTTCGGGATATTGGGCACGGCTCATCAGGTTCATGGCCTGGTCATATCGCGCGCTGCCGCCGCCGCCTTGCGGTTGCGGCGGTGGCGGTTGCGGCGGTAGCGGCGCCGCAGATGCGGTGGCCGGGCCGGACCCCATCGGCAAGGTCCCCAGAACCCCAGGCGGACGGCCGCGGACCGCCGGTTCATTGTCGGGAGGATTCGCAACGGCCCCAGGAGCAGGTGCGGCTCCTTCGACGGTTGCGCCGATCGGCGGCAGCGTGTCGCCGGGGCGCGGGGCTCCGGGCGGCGGCGCAAAGGCCTGCGCACCCGGGGCCGAAGCCGTGCCGGCCGCGGCACAGTTCATGGAATCGCCCGCGCCCATCTGCTGTGCCGACAGGGTGCAGAGGCGATAGGCGAAGTCCTTCTCCATCTTGTCGATCTTGTCGTTCTGCAGCTGAAGCTGATGGCTCAATTCCTCGTTGGCCCCGGTGGCGCGGCTCAAACTGTCGGTGAGCGCATGCACGCGATCCTCCAATTCCTTGATGCGCGCGTCCTGTTGCTGGGTGGTGCCCTGGAGAGTCTGGATGCCGCTGTCCTGCGCGGCCTCGCGTGCCTTTTCCTCGTCACTGGGACCGAAAATCTGTGCGCTGGCGGGGAGAGGCGCCAACAGGACGCCAAGAACCAAAAGCGAAGCCGCGATGCGCTGGATCATTATCGGTGACCTTCTGGGCAACACTAATCTACAAGCCCATTAAAGCAAAAAAGGGGCGCGGGTTTTGTCCCACGCCCCCTTTGCTAACAAATGCAAGTTACGAATTCGCGCCGCCGGTGATGGTGCTGACGCCGCGGCGATTCTGCGCCCAGCAGGCCTCGTCGGACTGGGTGCAAATCGGACGCTCCTTGCCATAGGACACAGTCTCGACCCGGGCGGTGGAGACGCCCTGGCCGACCAGGAATTCCTTGACCGCATTGGCGCGGCGCGCGCCCAACGCCAGATTGTACTCGCGGGTGCCGCGCTCGTCGCAATGGCCCTCAACGGTGAGGCGCACTGCAGGATATTTGGCAAGCCAGGCCGCCTGGCGGCTGAGAATCTGCTTGTCGTTATCCTCGACCGTGTATTGGTCATAGGCGAAATGGACGGTGTCGCCGACATTGACGCGGAAGTCTTCGGCGCTGCCGGGGATGATGCGGGAGGTGACGGGCGCCGGAGCGGGCTCGGCGGCGGGCGGCGGGGCCGGAGGCGGCGCGGTATTGGCCGCTTCCTGTTTGTGTGTGCAGGCGCCCAGGACCAGGACCGCAGACAGACACGCGAATTTCAGGGAACGGGAAAATGGGATCATCTTGGAATCTCCTGGCAGCGAAGACCGCGGTGCAACGGCGCCCACGCTCTAAGAAAAGTTATGCACCTAAATCCAACAAACGCATTAAGGGTCAAAAAGAACCAAAGAATGCGGTCGAAATTAGACCAATTCTAGGAAAAGAGGCCTACTGGATCAAGGGCGACCAGGCCGGATCGGATGCCGAACCCGGTGTCAGGACCCTGCGCTCGTTGCGACCGGTCACATCGACCGACCAGATCTGCGAACCCTGCCCGCCGGGCTGCATCCGCGTATACATCAAGACGCGGCCATTGGGTGCCCAGCTGGGGCCTTCCTCCCGGCCGCCGGATGAAATCAGCCTTTCGCCGGAGCCGTCGGGACGCATTACGCCAATGTGAAAAACATTGCCGACTCGCTTGGTGAAAGCGAGCAGATCGCCGCGGGGCGACCAGACCGGAGTGCCATTGGCGCCCGGCGTGAAGCTGATGCGGTGCTGATTCGAGCCATCCACATTCATGATGTAGATCTGCTGGCTGCCGCCGCGGTCGGATTCGAACGCGATCTGCTTGCCATCCGGCGACCAGGTGGGCGCGGTATCGATCGCCGGGTCCGAGGTCAGGCGCTGCACGGCACGGTTGCGCAAATCCATCACATATATGTCGGAATTGCCGGCGCTCTCCAAGGTCATGGCGACGCGATTGCCGTCGAGCGAAAAGCGCGGGCTGAAGGTCATGTTGGGAAAATTGCCCAGCATCTCCTGCTTGC
>DATBCP010000380.1:0-2415 GCA_036270435.1 Rhizomicrobium sp.
GAACTGCGCCGCCATATTGCGGTGGTGGCGCAGGAGCCGGTGATTTTTTCCGGCAGTATCGCCGACAATATCCGCTATGGGCGGGAAGATGCGAGCGCGGCGCAAATCCGCGCCGCCGCCGATGCCGCCGCGGCCACCGAATTCATCGCGAAATTGCCGCACGGTTTTGACACGGTGGTGGGTGAGCGGGGTGTGACCCTGTCGGGCGGCCAGCGCCAGCGCCTGGCGATAGCGCGCGCGATTCTCAGGGATGCGCCGCTCTTGTTGTTGGACGAAGCGACCTCGGCGCTGGATGCGGAAAATGAAAGGCTGGTGCAGACCGCGCTGGCCAACCTGATGGTGGGCCGCACCACCCTGGTGATCGCGCATCGCTTTTCCACTATCCAGCGTCTCAAGCGCATCGTGGTGATGGATGAGGGCCAGGTCCTGGCCCAGGGCAGTCATGCCGAACTGATGGCCGGTGGCGGGCTTTATGCGCGGCTGGCTTCGTTGCAGTTCGCGGATACCGGGACATGAGCACGCCCCAAACGCCACGCCCCTATGCCAGCCGCCGCCTGCGCTCGCGGCGCGGATTGATCATCCTGGCGCTGCTGGGAGTGGCATTTTTCATCGGCCGCATCGTCTGGGCCAATGGCGTGTTTTCCGCCGCGCCGGCTGGTTTTCTGGGCAGCTGCAAGCTGGCGGCTTCCGTGCCTGGCGTGGAGGACATCGAGATCGCCAATGGCGTGATCTTTGTTTCGGTCGGAAGCGCCAGGGGACCGGATGCCCGCGACGGCCTCTATGTGCTGGGGGAGGATGGCAAGCTCACAAAGCTTGCCGGGAGTCCGAAGGATTTCCACCCCCGCGGCATCGGCCTTTACCGTTCGCCGGACGGCACCGGCATTTTCCTGATGGCGGTGAACAGGCGGTCCAGCGGCCGGTTCAGTGTCGATTCCTTTGAAGTCACCAACCCCAAAACCAGTCCCGCTTTGGTGGCGCAGGGCACCATTGAAGGCGGTCTCCTGACCGATCCCCAGGATGTGGCGGCGGCCGGTCCCGGCGCCTTCTATGTCAGCAACAACAGCGCCAAGCAGGCACTGGTGAAAACCCTGGCCTCTTGGGGCGTGTTGCCGGGCTCCGACATTCTTTATTTCAACGGCATGAGCTTCAAGCCAGCGGCGCAGGATGTCTATGGTGCCAGAGGACTGGTGTTGGCTCCGGACGGCAATCATCTGTTGGTGGCCAGTTTGACGGCGCGCTCGCTGCGGTCTTTCAGCCGCGATCCCTTCAGCGGCAACCTGACGGAGGTGGGCTCGCTGACCCTTCCGGCCGCACCGGAAAAGATCAGCTTGGACACAAGCGGAGAGGTTTGGGTGGCAGGTCATGCCAACCTGCCGCATTGGCGCAGTTTTGCCGCCGATCCGGCGAAGCGTGCGCCGTCGCAAATTTTCCGGGTCAGCCTGGTCGGCGGCGTGCCGCAGGAAGCGAGCCAGGTTTACGGCAATGATGGCACTGAGATCGCTGCCGCCAGCATCGGGGTGAGCAGCGGCAAGCGGCTCCTCATCGGCTCCAGCCTGGACAGCAAGCTGCTGGATTGCACTCCAAAATAAACTCGAGCGAGGCATTCCGCCGAGCGACGATCCGCTAGGGCCATGACCCGCCTCCCCCTTCGCGTGCGTAAGCACGCTTAAGGGGGAGGTGGCCGAGACGGGCGCCGCCGTAGGCGGCGTGATAGTCGAGGCCAGAGGGGGTTCAAAAAATAAAAAAGGCCCGGAGAAGAACCGGGCCTTTTATGAAGTCTGGTGGAATTGCTTACGCGACTTGAATAATTTCGTCTCCGTTCGGGTCCCGCAACACATAGCCGCGGCCCCACACGGTTTCGATGTAATTGGCGCCCTCGGTGGCGGCGGCCAGTTTCTTGCGCAGCTTGCAGATGAAGACGTCGATGATCTTCAATTCCGGCTCGTCCATGCCGCCGTACAAGTGGTTGAGAAACATTTCCTTGGTCAGCGTGGTGCCCTTGCGCAGCGAGAGCAGCTCCAGCATCTGATATTCCTTGCCGGTCAGGTGCACGCGGGTTCCATCCACTTCCACGGTCTTGGCATCAAGGTTAACCGTGAGCTTGCCGGTGGTGATAACCGACTGGCTATGGCCTTTGGAGCGGCGCACGACCGCCTGAATGCGGGCAACCAGCTCGTCCTTGTGGAACGGCTTGGTCATGTAATCGTCGGCGCCGAAGCCAAGCGCCTTGACCTTGGCTTCGACAATGGCGTTGCCCGACAGGATCAGGACCGGCGTCTGCACCTTGGCAACGCGCAGGGCCTTGAGAACTTCGAAGCCCGACATGTCGGGCAGCTGCAAATCCAAAACAATAATGTCGTAATCGTAAAGTTTGCCCAGATCGATCCCTTCTTCGCCGAGATCGGTGGTGTAGAC
>DATBCP010000381.1:0-3133 GCA_036270435.1 Rhizomicrobium sp.
CGGGTCATGCTGGGCGTGTTCGGGCCGCCCGTTCTGCTGTTCCTGCTGATCGTGGGAGGCCTGTACCTTTACAACGAAAAGTTTGGTGATTCCCCTTCGACCTATGACCAAGCCATCTCCGATTGCGTGCGCGACCGTACCCGTGTGTCTGCCTCAACGGACGTGCAGGAACAGGTGACGTCCGATTGCGTGCGCGAGACGGCGCCGGAAGGGGGGCGATAACCCCGCGCACTTTGTCCCGCTAGCGCGGAGCCGAGCGGGCGATGGCGTCCTCTGCCAGGCCTTGGGTGGTTCGGGGCCCGATGAAAGGACGCCCCGATTCCGGCGGTGGCCGGTCTCGCGAGCGCTGCCGGCGGGCATCGGCCTGATTTTGCGGCGCGGACTTCGAAGCCTCTTTGGCGGCTTGGTCCTTTGGATGTAGCCGCGACGGTGCGTCTGCTGCTTGTGCGAAGGCGCTGGTGCCGGGCGACACCAGAAGGGTCAATGCGAATAGCAGTGCGAATTTGCCCAAACCAAAAGGAACAAGCTTGTTCGGCATTGACGGCTCCTCCGTATGGATACGGAAGAAAACGCCCAACAAGGCCGACCTGTTCGCGCGGCCGCTTACAAGGTCAGCGCATGGGTGGTGGTAAGGACGCCCAGCAGCCACAGCACCAGGATGACAACCAAGACGGTTCCGACAATGCCGGTTCCCCCCACAGGCCCATAATTGGCATAGCCGAATCCACCACCGGCCAAAAGCACCACAAGCAGGATGATGAGAAGCAGGGACATGGAACCTCCAAAGCTTTCCGTCCCCGTCGAGAGCCGGAAAGATAAGTGCAAGCGCCTGCAAAGGTTCCAGTGCGCCCGCATGCGGATTAACCATCAATCGGCTGCGCTTACCATTTGCGCAGATAGCGGCTTGCACACAAAAGACACCGCCCCTTAGAGTCCCGGCTGGGCGAAGGGCGGCAACGTGAATTCGGACGATTTTCTTTCCCGGCTGAAAAGCCTTTTTCTGCCGGTGGCCGCTTTGTCCATCGGTCTGCTCGGCTGCTACTCGCTGATCCATTGGCTTGTCCTGGCCGGGGCAGGGCTGGAGCCGCTGGATGACCATGTCATCGACACTTGGCTCCCGTTCACGCTTGCCGCCTTTCTGGAGTTCGCGCTGGTGGCGCCGCGGCTCCAGATCCTGGCGCTTCCCCGCCACACGTTGCGCTTTCTGGTCAATGCCATCGCCTTCGCGGTGATCGCGGCGCCGGTTTGCCTGGCGCAGGGAGAAATCCGCGTCTTGTCCGGCAATCTCACCCATGTCCAGGACGCCGGCGAAATCGCCGCCGCCCCGGCATCCCGCTATTATTCCGCCCGGACGATCTGCGTCGACCGCGAGCAATTGGGCTTCAAGATCGTCGCCCAACCCAATGACAACCGGACCAGGCTGAATTTGAATGCCTTTGTCGTCCTGCCGGTCTGCGGCCCAGGAAAATCCGCCGGGCTTCCTTCCACTTGGATCGGCCTCACCTTCCAGGACAGCATCGACAACCTTTCAAATCCGCAAAGCCGGAAAGATGCACGCGACGCCTTCGTCGCGGAGATCGACCATAGAATCGCTGCGGAGTATCCCATCCGCACCAGCTATCTCGAACGCAGCAATCGCAGCGACGAGCGGCGCAATTTCGACCTGGCCCTGGAAAGCCGCGGGATCGACGCGCCCGAACGAGAGATCATCCTCATTCCCCATTTCGAGCCTTTCGGCCAGCCAACCGGCAATGGATGGAAAGGGATCGCCTTGTCCTTGGCGCTCGGCGCCCTGATCTGGCTCGCCTTGATCATGCTGGTGCCGCTGGACCGGCAAAGGGTGGAAACAGCAAAGAATGGCGGCGTCCCGCATGCCAATCCCGCCATGACGATCCTGATTCCCAGCGCCTCTTCTTATGGACTGCAGGCCTTGATTTGCCTGAACCTGATCGTCTTCCTGGCCATGATGATCTCCGGCCTGGGATTTTGGCACTTCCCCGCCGAAGCCCTGGTCAGTTGGGGCGGCAATTATGGCCCCGAGCTGGAGGGGCTGGGCCTGTCGCGGCTGATCACCTGCCAGTTCGTGCATAGCGGCATCATGCACTTGGTCTGCAACATGTACGGCCTCATCGTGGTGGGGCTTTTCCTGGCGCCTGTCATCGGCAACCGGCAGATGATCGGCTGCTATCTTGTCTGCGGGTTGGGCGGCGGCATCGCGGGCGCGCTGGCCCATCCCCGGATTGTCTCCGTCGGTGCATCCGGCGCGATTCTGGGATTGTGGGGAATCACGCTGGCCCTGGCGCTGTTGCGGGATGCCCGCGTCGCGGCCATTCGACCGGCGCTGATGACGAACCTAGCCATATTTTCCGCATTCACGCTTGTCATGGGCAGCCTGTCGGAGGGGATCGACAATGCCGGCCATATGGGCGGTTTCCTCACCGGTGCGGTGATGGGCGCTGCCATTCACTTGCTCGAGCGGCGGCAAACCCGTCCTGACGGCGTCAGGGTGTAGACAGGCCGGCAAACGGGATGGGCTCCGCGGGCGCGCCCATGTCATTCGACAAGCTCAGCCGCCACCACTCCACGTCGCGCCACTGCCCCTGCTTGAAGCCGACCTCTTTGTAGATACCCACGGGCCTGAACCCCACCGCTTCATGCAGCCCGATACTCGCTGCATTGGGCAGGGCAATGCCGGCGAAAGCGGCATGAAAGCCTTGGCGCTGCAGGATGCCAATCAGCCTTTCATAAAGCGCCCGTCCCACGCCATAGCGCCGCGAATCTGCCGCGACATAGGCAGTGACATCCACCGACCAGCGGTAGGCGGACCGGTCGCGGTGCTGGCCCGCATAGGCGTAGCCGACGACCCTTCCCTCCTGCTCGGCCACCAGCCAGGGATGGGTCTGCAAGGTCGCCGCAATCCGGCGGGCCATCTCCCGTGACGTCGGAGGATCGACTTCAAAGGAAATCACGGTATCGCGGACGATGGGCGCATAGATCGCGGCAACGGCGTCCGCATCCGCCACGGAGCAAATCCGGATGGTCCCTTCGAACATGCCGAAAGCTTAGCGGATACAGCCGGTGGCCGAACAGGTCGGTTGACTCTGCCGCAATATTTCAATATTTCATGAAGTAT
>DATBCP010000382.1:0-2867 GCA_036270435.1 Rhizomicrobium sp.
CGACGTAATTGGTCAGGGAAACTTCGGCGGTGGGGATGAGCCCGAAACGGGGCTCAGTGGTGGTGAAGAAAAGATCATCCGCGAATTTTGGAAGCTGATTGGTGCCGAACAGCGCATTGTCATGTACGAGCACCGGCGGACTGACTTCGGTATAACCAAACTTCTCCGTATGCGTGTCCAGCATGAACGCACCCAGCGCCCGCTCCAGTCGCGCCAGATCGCCTTTCAGATAGACAAAGCGCGCACCCGACACTTTGGCGGCGCGCTCGAAATCCATCTCGCCCAGCGCTTCGCCGATCTCAAAATGCTGCCTGGGATTGTTGATCCCGGGCGGCGTGCCGAAGGCGCGGGCCGCGACCAGGACATTGCCGCTTTCATCCGCGCCTTCCGGCACGTCCTCGGCCGGAAGGTTGGGAATGACTGACAAACTATCACGCAGATTTTTTTCCAACTCGCGCTGCTCGGCCTCGTCCTGCTGGATGGCGTCCTTCAAGCCGGCCACCTCGGCCATCAGCGCCGACGCCTGGGCCTCGTCCTTTTTGGCCTTGGCCTGGCCGATCAGCTTGGAGGCTTCATTGCGCCGGGCCTGGGCGGTTTGCAGCCGCACCAACAAATCGCGCAACGCCTTGTCTTGTTTCAGCAAATCCTCGGCAAGGGCTTGTGCGCCGGCCTGCCCACGGCGCTGCAGGCCCCGCACAAAATCGTGAGGATTGTCGCGAATAGCCTTGATGTCGTGCATGGGGAATCTCCTGGCCGGGTCATGCCACGGCCTTTGGCCTGTCGTCAAAAGCGCGGTTTTCCGCCCGCTTCGGGTTAACGAGTCCCTAAGGGCGGAGCCCCAATTCCTGGTAGGTGCGAAACCACGCCGCAACCCCGTTCCACCTAACATTTGCAGGGAAGGTTGGGGGTTACCGGGTGGGCCGGCGTTCTGCTGCTTCGCTATCGTCTGGCATTCGCAGCGCGTTGGACGCGCTGGACGGGTGGATATCGCGCTTGGGCCGATTGGGCTCGACCGCCTATCTGACCGCCATGACCAGCCTGGCGGTGGTGGCGCTGCATCTGCTGTTGCGCCGGCTGGAGGCTCAGCCGGTCGATCCTCTTACCGCGCTCAATCTCGCCAGCGAAACCATCCTGGTGACCGGGCCGATCATCTTCTATGCGCGCGAGGTGATCGCCCAGCTCAAAACCTCCCGCGCCCAGATGGATGAAATGTCGCGCCGGCTGCAGATTTCCGTCGAACAGGCGGAAGCCGCCAACCGCGCCAAATCCGCCTTTCTTGCCAATATGAGCCATGAGCTGCGCACACCGCTGAATGCCATCATGGGCTTTTCGGAAGTGATGAAGGAGCAGCATCTGGGGCCGATGCACAATCCCCGCTATCTCGTCTATGCCGGGGACATATTGGCCAGCGGCCGTTACCTCTTGGGCATCATCAACGACATTCTCGACCTCTCGAAAATCGAGGCCGGCAAGATGACGGTGGAGAATGCCGAGGAATTTCCCTTGCGCCAGGCGCTGGAGGGATCGCTCGCCATCTGCACCGCCTTGGGCGAAAAATTCGGCATCGGCATCGAAAGCCGGTTGCCGCCGGATACTGTGCGCATCCTGGCGGTGGAACGCATGATCCGCCAGATCATGATCAACCTGGTGGGCAATGCGGTCAAATTCACGCCCGCAGGCGGCAAGGTCCAGGTCGCGGGTTCGCCCACGCCCGATGGGGGCTATGTCGTCACGGTGCAGGATTCCGGCATCGGCATGAGCGAGCAGGACATCGTCAAGGCGCTGACCCCCTTTGGCCAGGTCGAAAACAAAATGACCGCGACCCATAACGGCACCGGACTGGGACTGCCGCTGGCCAAGGCGATGCTGGAACTGCATGACGGCCGTTTGGAGATCACCAGCCGGCCGGGGGCGGGCACCAGGATCGCGCTTTATTTCCCCGCCAGCCGCATCAGTACCGGCTGCAAGGTGGCCGCGGCTTAGGAAGACGTTTCGGAAGCCGGTTGGGGCGCCGGACGGGGCGCTGACTCGGTCACCTGGAATTCGCCGCTGCGAGGCTCAGGGGGCGCAACAGGCTCGGCCGCAACTCCGGCCCCTTCCAGGGAGACGTCCGCCTGCACACCCGACAGGCTGTTGGCGACCTCGGTCACCGGGTTGTTCTTTTTGAGATCGTCGATCTCCTTGCGCAGCTCAGCCAGTTCGCTTTCGCGCGCCATCTCGTCGAAACTGCGGCGGAATTCGCCGGCCATGCCCCGTGCCTTGGCGGCCCACTTGCCGGCCATGTTCATCAGGCGCGGCAGGTCCTTGGGCCCCACCACCACGAGCGCGACGACGAGCATGATGCTCAGATGCTGCCAGCTGAAAAAGTCGAACATGATGTTGAGGCGTTAGACCGTGGTCTTGTCCTTGTTGGTGTCCTCGGCGTTGATCACCTTGGGGTCGTCCTTTTCGGCCAGACCCTTTTTGAAGCTGTTGATGCCCTTGCCGAAGTCGCCCATCAGGTCGGAGACCTTGCCGCGGCCGCCGAAAAGCACCAACGCGATCAGCGCCAGGATCAGGATGTGCCAGATGCTGAAGCTACCCATGCGATTCTCCTAACTCTTTGAAACCCTTGGTTGTTTCTCGGGTTGCACGCCCAAAAGCGTGTCTCTTGAACCCTTTAAAGCCCCTTGAGAGATAAGGTGCAAGGGCGGCCCCTAAAAGGGGTTACTCCGGCAGGAACCGTGACCCGCGCCGTTCCGGCCTCACGTCCTCGCGTCGCTCGGACGCGTCCATACGCTGCCGCTATGGACCGTTCGTCGCTCCGCCCTTCGCTTTCGCTTCGGGCGTTCGGCCCTCAAATCGGTCCCTCGCTAGCGACAGCGTAG
>DATBCP010000383.1:0-1774 GCA_036270435.1 Rhizomicrobium sp.
CTGGTTCTGATCGCGCTGGGCACCGGTGTCGGTTTTCTTTCCGGCATGTTCGGTGTCGGCGGCGGTTTTCTGATGACGCCGCTTCTGGTATTCACCGGCATCCCCTCGACCGTGGCGGTGGCGACCACCCTTTCCCATGTCACGGCGTCTTCCATGTCGGGTGCGCTGGAGCAATGGCGCAAGCGGGCCATCGATTTCACCATGGCGGGCGTGATGCTGGTGGGCGGCGTCTTCGGCACCCTGTTCGGGGTTTGGCTGTTTGCGTTGATGCGCCGCCAGGGGCAGATGGACCTGATCGTGGCGTTGAGCTATGTGTTGATGCTGGGCGGCATCGGCACCATCATGCTGCGTGAAAGCCTGGCGACGCTGAGAGCCTATCGCAGCGGCGCAAGCGTCAGCCGACGCCTGGTCCACCGCAGCTGGATACAGTCCCTGCCGTTCAAAATGCGCTTCCGCCAGTCGCGGCTCTACATCAGCGTGCTTCCGCCCATCGGCATCGGTTTCGTGGTTGGCGCGCTCAGCGCCATTATGGGAATCGGCGGCGGCTTCATCATCGTGCCCGCAATGATTTACATCCTACGCATGCCAACCAAGGTGCTGATGGGCACCTCGCTGGTGCAGATCATCGCCGTGACCGCCATTACCACCGTGCTGCAGGCGACCAGCAATTATGCGGTGGATATTGTGCTGGCGCTGCTGCTGATTTCGGGCGGCGTGGTGGGAGCACAGCTCGGGGTCCGGGTGGGGGCCAGGCTGCGCGGCGAACAGCTGCGGCTGCTGCTTGCGCTTCTGGTGCTTGCGGTGGCGGCGGGTCTTTTGTGGCAGCTGGTTGCCAGGCCGGCCGATGTCTACTCCTTGTCCGAGTCGGCACCATGAAACGAGCGCTGCTGGCCGCGTTTTTGCTGCTCGTCGCGCCGGCCCGGGCCGAAAATCTGGTGTCGGGCATCAGCCAGGACATCATCCAGATCACATCGAACTATACCGGCACCGCCATTGTGGTATTCGGCGCCATCGAGCAGGCGCAAAACATCCAAGGCCGCAATATCGTGGTCGTGGTGCGCGGCCCCGACGAGCCTATGACCGTGCGCCGCCGCGACCGGATCGCGGGCGTGTGGGTCAATAGTGACGCCGCCAAATTTGAAGGCCTGCCAGCCTATTACTATCTCGCTTCCACGGAACCGATCAGCCGCATCGCGCCGTCGCAGCTGCTGACCCGCTATGGAATCGGGCTGCAATCCCTCACCCCGACTGCGATCGGCAGTCACCACGATCCGGAACCTTTCCGCCAGGCCGCGATCCGCTATCACCGCCGCGCCGGCCTCTATGCCGAGAGCCCCGGCAGTATCGACTTCCTGAGCGAGACCCTGTTTCGAACCCGCGTGCCGGTACCCGCCGGCGTGACCCGCGGCCAATACAATGTCGAAGTCTATCTGTTCCGGGACGGCGAGGTGGTGAGCGCCCAGTCCACGCCCTTGTTCGTGGATGCCACCGGATTGGAGCGGCGGCTTTACAACGCGGCGCATGATGCGCCCTTCTCTTACGGCCTGGCCTGCGTATTCATGTCTATGCTGCTGGGGTGGATTTCCTCCGTCTTGTTCAGACGGCCTGAATAACGGCCGCAAAATTACTCGCGCCTCAAGCTTACACAGCCACGCGACGCGAGATCGCATAAACGCGCGCGCTCCCCAGCATGTAGGCGTGGAAAGAACTGGCGAACAGCGAAGCAATGGCGGAGTCCCCCACATCCAGCCCGCCGGTATAGGCGCCAAAAGAC
>DATBCP010000384.1:0-4430 GCA_036270435.1 Rhizomicrobium sp.
AACTGCACCAGATGTTGCCCGCTCTGTCGGCGCGCATCCCGTCGGGGCCGCAGCGCACGCCATCGACCATGCAATCGGTGAACACCCGCAGGTTGGCGACCTTGCTGCCGTTGATATCGCCGACCGTGATGCCGCCGCCGCGGATGACATAGACCTTCCTGTAATCGGGCGAGAAGCAGATGCCGTTGGGCGCCTTGCCCTGTTCGAAGGGCACCGCGATCTCGACCTTGCCGTCTGTGTCGACACGATAGACATTCATCGGCAGCTGCTGATGCATGCCGCCGGCTTTCTGGATGCCGATGCCGGTATTGCCGAGGCGGGGATCGCGCACGCCGCCGCCATTCATCGGCCCCTCGCCGTCATCGGGATGGCCTTCCGCCAAATTGCCGCCGAATTGCGGATCGGTGAACCACACACTGCCATCCTTGTGCGGCGCCAGGTCATTGGGCGAGTTCAGCGGCGTGCCATTGTAATTGTCGGCCACCACCGTCATGGAGCCGTCCGCCTCCCAGCGCACCACCCGGCGGAAGAAATCCTGGGTGGAAAGCTGGCGGCCCTGGAAATCGAAACTGTTGCCATTGGTGGAGAAGGAGGGGCGGCGGAACACCGTCACCTCGCCTGTTTCCCAAATATAGCGATAGAGCGTGTCGTTCTTGACGTCGCTGAAGATGGCGTATTGGCCCAGGCTCGACCAGGCGGGGCCTTCCGCCAGATGCAGGCCGGTATAAAGGCGGCGGATCACTTCCTGCCCGATCAGTAAGCCGCCGAAGCCGGGCTCGACACGAAGAATGTCGGGATCAGGCGAAAAGGCCGGCGGTGCGCCGGGCGAAAAATCCCGCGGCGGATCGCTGATCACCGAACGCGGCGTGCCCAGCAACGGCTTGGCTGTTTGCGCCTGCGCCAGCGCCGGAACGGTTGCGGCTGCGCCTGCCAGCATCAAACGACGATTCAGATGAGACATGCTTTCCCCTCAATTCTGTTTTGATCTGAGCATCAAAGCCCGGCCAAAACCTGTCAATCGCGCCAGTCTTCAATCGGCCGCCCGGCCCATGACATGGATCGGCTTGAAGCCGCCCAGGATCAGGCGCTTGGGATCGAAGGGGATTTCGCCTGTGATCTCCATGCGCGGGTCCTGATGCATTTTCTCTTCCGCCGCGTCCAAGGCCTGCCGGCTGCGCCAGACCTGCCAGGTAAAGACGATTTTCTCGCCTTCCTTCGCGGCCACGGCGCGGCGGAAATCGGTGGTCTTGCCGGTGGGGACATTGTCTTCCCAGGATTCCACGATCTCCAGGCAGCCATATTCCCGGAAAAAGGCGGCGCTCTTCTCGGCCCATTGCCGGTACGCCTCCATCTTGTCGGCAGGCACGGGGATGACAAATCCGGCGACATACATGGTTCTCTGCCCCATGGAACTCCGGCCCATAGCAGCGGATAGAGGGTTTCCCGTCAAACGGACGGATCGTGCTGGGGGATCAGCTTCCCGCCCGGGCGTGCCGGAGCCATTCGTCCAATCCGATGTGGCCGAGGCGGGCTTCCCCCAATGGCACAAGGGAATGCTCTTCGACCGGGGCGCCCCAATAGCGTGCGCCGGGATCGCGCACGACCTGACGCGGATCGCCCATGCCTTTCAGGTAGCGGGCGATTATTTCGTTGAACGGCGCGCGTTCCGGGCCGGCGATCTCCACGATGCCGTTTCGCGGCGCTGCCAGCGCCACATCGGCAACCAGGACCGCGACATCGTCCGCCGCGAGGGGTTGGAACAGGCCGGGCGAGAGCCTGATCACGTTTCCATCGACACTCGACGCGGCGATGGCGCCGAGGAATTCCATGAACTGGGTCGCGCGGATGATGGTGTAGGGGATGCCGGAGGCTTCGATCAGCCGTTCCTGGGCGACTTTGGCCCGGAAATAGCCGTTCT
This sequence comes from Rhizomicrobium sp., assembly GCA_036270435.1. Taxonomy (GTDB): domain Bacteria; phylum Pseudomonadota; class Alphaproteobacteria; order Micropepsales; family Micropepsaceae; genus Rhizomicrobium. Next base: position 1,919 of record DATBCP010000384.1, read on the forward strand.
CGGCCGTGCGGTCGGTTCCGACGATGGAGAGCGCGACATGATGGCGGACGCCTGCCGCGGCCTCCGCCGCTTGAAGGTTGCGCCCCGAGGTTTCGAAGAATTCCAGCACCGCCCTGTCTTCAAATGAAGGCGAGTTGGCGAGATCGATCACCACCTGCGCGTCCGCCATGGCCGCCTCGAGACCCTCGCCGGTGATGGTGTTGATGCCGCTTCGGGGCGAGGCTGCGAGCACCTCATGGCCGGCCTGGCGCAGAAGGACGACAGTCTTCGAACCGATCAGGCCGGTGCCACCAATGACGACGATCTTCATCGTTTGCCCCTTTTCTCTGCGGTTGGAGGACCTTGAACCAACAATGTCCCAGATGGATGAACCCGGGGACGGAAGGCGGCCAGGATACTCCATTCCCGTCCGGCGTTTGACACGCCGGGGCGGGGGGCCTAAAACCCGCCCGTTTTCCGGAAAGCCATCATGACTTTCCGGTCCCCCGCCCGGCGCGGGGGATCGCCCCCAGGCAGCGCAGGTGCGCCCCCTGGGGTTTAACTGCTTGGAGTTGTTGGATTGTTTGAGTCCCTACAGTCTCGTCTGACCGGTGTCTTCGACCGCCTGCGCGGACGGGGCGCCCTGACCGAGGCGGATGTCGATGCCGCCCTGGGCGAGGTCCGTACCGCCCTGGTCGAGGCCGATGTGGCGCTGCCGGTGGTCAAGGAGTTCGTCGACAAGGTGCGCCCGCGCGCTATCGGCGAGAATGTGATCCGCTCGGTCACGCCCGGCCAGCAAGTCATCAAGATCGTCCATGACGTGCTGGTCGAGACCTTGGGCGAAGAGAATGCCGCGCTCTCCATCGGCTCGCCGCCTGCGCCCATCCTGATGGTGGGCCTGCAAGGCTCGGGCAAGACCACCACCAGCGCCAAGCTCGGCCTGTTGCTGCAGACCAAAGAGAAAAAACGCGTGCTGATGGCCTCGCTGGACACAACCCGTCCGGCTGCCATGGAGCAGTTGCGCGTGCTGGGCGAACAGGCGGGCATTGCCACCTTGCCCATCGTCGCGGGCCAAGGACCGCTGGACATCGCCAGGCGGGCGATCGCCTCGGCGAAAGTCGGCGGCTATGACGCGGTCATTCTCGACACCGCCGGCCGCCAGCATGTCGACGAGCAGTTGATGGCCGAAGTCGCCAGCGTCAAGGCGCTGGTCAATCCGCATGAGACCTTGCTGGTGGCCGACGCGCTCACCGGCCAGGACGCGGTCAATATCGCCAAATCCTTCAACGACCGGCTCAAGGTGTCGGGCATCATCCTCACCCGCGTCGATGGCGATGCGCGCGGCGGCGCGGCGCTGTCCATGCGCAGCGTCACCGGCGCGCCGATCAAGTTCCTGGGTGCCGGCGAAAAGCTGGATGCGCTGGAGCCTTTCCATCCGGCCCGCGTGGCTTCGCGCATTCTCGACATGGGCGATGTGGTGTCGCTGGTCGAGAAGGCCTCCGAGACGCTGGACAGGGAAGAGGCGGAGAAGATCGCCGCCAAGATGAAAAAGGGTCAGTTCGATATGAACGACCTGAAGGCCCAACTCAACCAGATGAAGAAGCTGGGCGGCATGAAGGGCGTCTTGGGCATGCTGCCGGGCGTGGGAAAGATCAAAGGCCAGCTGGAAGCCGCCGGGTTGGACGACAAGATCCTCACCCGCCAGGAAGCCATCATCCAGTCCATGACCAAGCAGGAGCGGGCCGATCCGGATGTGATCAACGGCTCGCGCCGCAAACGCATTGCGGCGGGCGCAGGCGTGGACGTATCGGAAGTCAACAAGCTGCTCAAGATGCACCGCCAGATGGCGGACATGATGAAGAAGATGGGGAAGGGCAAGATGCCCATGATGCCGCCCGGCATGGGCGGCGGCTTCCCCGGCGGAATGCCGCCCGGACTGTTTCCCGGCCGGCGGTAGTTCGTATCAGCAAAGGAAGTTGGGTCCCCGCTTTCGCGGGGATGACAATCAGGAAAGGAACTTTTTAATGGCACTGCGCATTCGTCTGGCCCGCGGCGGCACCAAGAAACGCCCGCACTACAACATTGTCGTCTCGGATTCGCGTTCGCCGCGCGACGGCCGTTTCATCCAGAAGATCGGCTTCTACAACCCCTTGCTGCCGTCGGACCATGCCGACCGCATCAAGCTGGACCTGGACGTGGCCAAGGAATGGATCGGCAAGGGCGCGGTGGCGTCCGATCGCGTTCACAAGATGCTGGCCAATGCCGGTGTGGTGAAGGCGCGTCAGCACAACAATCCGCAAAAGGCCCAGCCCAAGAAGAAGGCGCAGGAGCGCGCTGCGGCGGCCGCCAAGGCTGCTGAAGCGTCCGCCTAGCACTTGGCGGCGGACGTCCTCTCCATGGCCGGGCGTGACCCGGCCATCCATTGGGAGAGCATGGTATGAGCAAGCAAGTGTTGCTTGCCGTCGTCATCGGCGCGCAGGGCTTGAAGGGCGAGGTGAAGATCAAGCTCTTCACCGCCGCGCCCGACGCCATG
>DATBCP010000385.1:0-1913 GCA_036270435.1 Rhizomicrobium sp.
CATGGTGAAGGAGATTTGGAATGGCGCGCAGGAAAATCGCACTTATCGGCGGCGGACAGATCGGCGGCACGCTAGCGCATCTGGTGGCGCTCAAGGAACTGGGCGATGTGGTGATCTTCGACATCATGGAAGGCCTGCCCCAGGGCAAGGCGCTGGATCTTTGCCAATCCGGTCCGGTCGATGGCTTCAATGCCAAGCTCAATGGCACCAACAGTTACACCGATATTGCCGGCGCCGATGTGGTCATCGTCACCGCCGGCGTGCCGCGCAAGCCGGGCATGAGCCGCGACGATCTCCTGGGCATCAATCTCAAGGTGATGGCGGCGGTGGGCGAGGGCATCAAGGCCAATTGCCCGAATGCGTTCGTCATCTGCATCACCAATCCGCTGGATGCCATGGTGTGGGCGCTGCAGAAATTCTCCGGCGTGCCGCATGCCAAGATGGTGGGCATGGCCGGTGTGCTGGACAGCGCGCGCTTCCGCCATTTCCTGGCCGAGGAATTGAACGTGTCGGTGGAAGACATCTCCGCTTTTGTGCTGGGCGGCCATGGCGACAGCATGGTGCCGATGCCGCGTTTTTCCACCGTCGCGGGCATCCCCCTGCCGGAATTGGTCAAGATGGGCTGGATCAAACAAGACCGACTCGACCAGATCGTGGACCGTACGCGCAACGGCGGCGCCGAAATCGTCGGCCTGCTCAAGACAGGCTCGGCCTATTACGCGCCGGCGACCTCGGCCATCGCCATGGCGGAAAGCTATCTCAAAGACCAGAAGCGGGTGTTGCCCTGTGCCGTTCATGTCGATGGCGCCTATGCCATCAACGATCTCTATGTCGGCTTGCCGGTGGTGATCGGTGACGCGGGCGTGGAACGAGTGGTGGAGCTGGACCTGACGGCAGAGGAAAAGGCCGGCCTGGGCAAATCCGCTGATGCGGTCAAAGGCCTGATTGAGGCCTGCAAGAAATTGGAACCAAAGTTGGCTTGATCCGAAGCGGTTCCGTTCCCAATTCACCAAACTGGACGAAAACCGTCGCAATCCTTCCTGGCGGCGCTTTCGTCACTTGAATTGTGGCAGGGGTTTTGCGACAATTTGATACAAGTTTTGCGGTTTGTGGATGACACTATGGTTTTAGAGCGGTTTTTCAGAATCTGGACGATAGCGATCCTGGCTGCGACCGGCGGAATGACGCTTGCGGCGATGCCGGCCAGCGCCCAGGACCAGACCGCCACCCTGGTGATCCATGTCCATAATCTGTCGCCCAAGGGTGGCGTCCTGCGGCTGGGATTGTATGACCAAGCGCGTTATCCCGATGACGATTCCACGCCGGTTGCCAGCGCCGATGTGAAGGCGGAGGAAGGTGACAATGTCATCACCCTCACCAATCTTGCGCCTGGCACCTATGCCATCGAGACCTTCCAGGACATCAACGCCAACAACAAGATGGACACCAGCTGGCTCGGCTTGCCGCTGGAGCCGTTTGGTTTTTCGCGCGATGCCCAGCCGCATCTGTCCAAGCCGCGATTCGCGGCGGTGAAGTTCGAGGTCGTGCCGGGCCTGAACGTGCAATCCCTGCATCTCCAGAATTCCGTTTCGTTGATCGCCGAGAAGTAGGCAACCCCTCCGACGCATGTTAGGAACGCTCAGCCCATGAGCGATCCTGTCGTCTATAGAGACCGCGACCTTTATTTCTTCGTTACGTCCCGGTTCATCGCCACCCTTGCGATCCAGGTTCAGTCCGTCGCCATCGGCTGGCAGGTCTATGACATGGAGCGCACACCGCTGGCGCTGGGGCTGGTAGGCCTGTGTCAATTCCTGCCCATGTTCCTGTTGACCTTGCCGGCGGGGGACATCACAGACCGGTTCAACCAGCGGCGGGTCTATAGTCTTGCGGCGGGATTGCAGGCCTGTTGCAGC
>DATBCP010000386.1:0-8208 GCA_036270435.1 Rhizomicrobium sp.
CCCTGCCAAGCCTAAAATCGGCTTCTTCATGCGCCAAAATCCAGCTCTTGCCAACGCCGACATTACTGTGGTGGTAACGTCCTGCAGCCGCCACGATCTCCTGGCGCGCACGCTGGAAAGTTTTCGCGCCCATGAAACCGAACATCGGGTGGCACGCATCCTGGTGGCGGAGGACGGCGATGCCGATCCGTCGGTTGTATGTGCCCGGTTTGGCGCCGAGTATTTCCGCACCGGCGACCGGGTAGGCCAAATCAAGCTGATCGACCAGGCCTATGCCAAAATCACCACCCCGCTGATCTTTCATCTGGAAGACGATTGGGAATTCTACCGCCCCGGCTTCATGGAAAAGAGCAGGCATTTCCTGGACCTTGATCCCAAAATCCTTCTGGTCCAGCTGCGCGCCTGGAACGATACCGGCGGCCACCCTGTCAGCCATGCCGCACCCGATCGCAGTTTTGGCGTCATGGCCACCGGCTATTGCGACTGCTGGCACGGCTTCACTTTCAATCCGGGCCTGCGGCGGCTGTCGGACTATCAGCGCCTGGGCGGCAGTTATGAAAATCAGCCGCGCACCATGGATGTGGTGGCCAAGACGCCGACCGCGGCCTTGTCCTTTGAAGTGGAGGCTTCGGCCTTTTATCACCGGCTGGGATACCAGGCGGTGATTTTGGACGAAGGCGGTTATGTGCGCCATATCGGCGACGGCCGCCATGTTCGCGATGCCGGCGATTCCGATCCAAACCTCATCGGCTTGCCGCGCAATGCGCTTTGTCCCTGCGGCTCAGGCCGCAAGCTCAAACATTGCCACGGCGCGCTCAATCGAACAGATGCTCTGGAGACTGGTCCCAAATGAAAAAACTGGCTCTGTTGTTGCTTTTCTTGCCGCTGCCGACCCTGGCCCAGGTACCGGCCGGCAACCCGTTGCCAAAGCCCGAATTGACGGAAATCTGGTCACCGGTGCCGCCCAAGGTCGAGCCGGGCAACAGTCCGGGCAATCCCCCATCCGACGCCTTGGTGCTGTTCAACGGCAAGGACCTGACCGGGTGGGAAAGCGCCAAAGGCGGTCCGGCGCAATGGAATGTGGAGAATAGCGAATTGGTGGATGTGCCCAAAGCCGGCGACATCCGCACCAGCCAGACATTCGGCGATATCCAATTGCATATCGAATGGATGGTCCCGGTGCTGCCGCCGGATCGCAAGGGGCAGGACCGGGGCAATAGCGGCGTCTATCTTCAAGGCCTGTATGAACTGCAGGTGTTGGACAGTTATGACAATCCCACCTATGTGAATGGCGAGGCGGGGGCGATCTACAAGCAGTCCGCTCCGCTGGTGAATGCGCTCAAACCTGCGCCCAACTGGCAGGCCTATGACATCGTTTATTATGCGCCGCGCTTTTACAATGATGGCACATTGGCAGAGCCGGCGCGCGTCACTGTGCTGCTCAACGGTGTGCTGGTGCAGAGCAATTTTGCCATCAAGGGCCCGACGGAGTATCGCGGACTGCCGGTTTATCACCCCCATGGCGACGGACCGATCCTGCTTCAGGCGCACAACAATGCGGTGCGCTATAGGAATATCTGGGTGAGGAAACTTTAGGATCGAGATTGCGGCAACCGCCGGTCCGGCCATTCGCTTACGCTCAGGGCGTTGGCTTAGCTTTTCTTATGAGCGCAGCGAATTAGAAAAGCTTGCCCTATGCGAGCCTTGGCGAGCATGCGGCACGCAAATCGGTCCCTCGCTAGCGACAGCGTGAGTAGCGAGACCGATTTGCCCGGCAAGCCGGTCGTGCCTCACTCCACCGGACGGTTTCGTTCGCCGCGCCAGCGCGGCGAACTGCCCTCACCCCGCGTAGTACAGATTCACCGGCAAATCGCTGTGCTGCACGGCATAGAAGGTCTGCAGCATCATCGCCACGATGCGGCCAGTGCCCGCCGACAACCGGCCGTTGATCGCCTCGCGCGCCACCCCGAACATGCCTGCGGTTTCGGGATCGTCCATGCAGGGGCGTTCAAATCCCATGCTCCATTCCGGAAAGGCGCGCACCGGAACTTCGCGGTCCAGCATCAGATACGGATTGACATGCCTGGGATCGGTGGCGACGCGGGCGTAGAGTTCGCGCACCGCGCGTTCCTCGCCTTCCAGGATCTGCAGGAAGCCGCCATCGATGAAGAGCAGAAGGCCGGTGATGCCCAGCATCGCATTGTTTCGGCGCGACTCCGTCAGGATGTCGTCGAGGGCACACACGGAGATATCGTGTGCGGTATTGCTGACATAAAGAAGCTGGCGCATCCCGCCAGTGTGATGATGGCGGGTTGACAGAGGGTGAAACCGAAGACGATTTCAGCCCGGGAAAGCAAAGAAATCCGGTTAAAAAAAGCAAGAATGGTTTCCTGTGTGTTAAGCCTGTTTTGCGCCGCTCCGCGTCATTCCTTGGTTGTGTTTTGCTGCGCTGCCGGTTAATGGCAGGACCATGCCTCTCCACATCATCAAGCTTTGTGTCGGCTGTGACAGTCTTTCCGAACTGGCGGACTGGCAGAAAAAGCGCCTCAAGGAAAAGCGCGCCAAGGGCCAAAAGCCGGAACTGATGCACGTCACCCGCATGACGCCCAAGCGTGCCGATGACGTGCTGGACGGCGGTTCGCTTTATTGGGTGATCAAGGGCCAGATCGCGGCGCGGCAGAAGCTGCTGGCCTTCCGCGAGGTCAAGAAGAACGGCATTCCCCATTGCGGCCTGGTCTATGACAAGACGCTGGTGCCGGTGGTGGCGCGGCCCCGGCGCGCCTTCCAGGGCTGGCGCTATCTGGAAGACAAGGATGCGCCGCCGGATCTGGCGCAGACCAAAGGCGCCAAAGGCCTGCCGGAGAAATTGCAGCGGGAGCTGGCGGCGCTGGGATTGCTTTAGACGGCCAATCGCGAGCCGCGCAGGCTTAGCTTTTCTTATGAGCGAAGGGGAGGTGTCGGCAACGAAGTGTTTGCGACTTCGCAAACCCGTGTTGCCGACGGAGGGGATCAATTAAAGAGCCATATTATCGATCAGCCGTGTCTTGCCGACCTTGACCGCCGCCAATATGCGGGCAGCGCGCTCCAGCGTCGCAATATGATCCAAGGTCTCGGCATCGCGGATCGCCACATAGTCGACGTGACTGAAACCCGCCGCCCACAGCGCCTCGATGGCTGAGGCTTCCGCGGCCCTGAGATCGCCGCCGGCGCGCGCCTTGGCAATCGCGGCTTTGAGGATGATGTTCAATTCCCCCGCGATCTTGCGTTCATCGGCGCCGAGATAGGCATTGCGCGATGACATGGCCAAGCCATCGGCTTCGCGCAAGCTGGGCACGCCGATGATCTCGACCGGCAGCCCCAGGTCGCGCACCAGCTGCCGGACCACCAGAAGTTGCTGATAGTCTTTTTCCCCGAACAGGGCGAAGTCGGGTGAGGCGGCGATCAATAGCTTGGCCACCACCGTGGCGACACCGTTGAAAAAGTGTGGACGAAAGTCCGTCTCCAGTCCCGCGCTGGGCCCCCCCACCGAAACAGTGGTGGCATGGCCGGGTGGATACATCTCGGCCGCGTTCGGGGTGAACACGATGTCCGCCTGGTCTCCCAGCTTCTCCAGGTCCGCCCGCAAGGTGCGGGGGTAGGCGGCGAAATCCTCATGTGGCGCAAACTGCGCCGGATTGACGAAGATGCTGACCACTACTGTCGGAGCGCGATGGCGGGCTTGGCGCACCAGGGACAAATGGCCTGCATGCAGCGCGCCCATGGTCGGGACCATGGCGATGCGGCTATTGCCGCCGCGCCCGGCCAGCGCGCCGCGCAAGCCAGCTACGGTCTCCACGATTCTAGGCATTAGCGCGTTTGCAGCGCCGCGAAACAGGTCTGGCCGCGTTGGGTCAGACGATTGCAGACATCGCGTGCTTCTTGCTCGGCGTACAGGCCGAAACGGGCGCGGTAGATCATATGGCCGTTATTGGATTGCAGCGGCGCGATGATCCTGGAGGCGCTCGCCAGGATATCCTGGGCCTTGCCGGCGTAAGTCTGGAGTTGCGCCAAGGCCAGTGCGCGATCGGCATAGGCGCCGATCTGGATCGTCCAGTTGTGCCCGGGTGAAGGCCTGACGGGGTCCAGGTCGCCTTCGGCGGCATCTTGCTTTTGCGCCGGACGTACCTGGGGCTTGGCAGTGTTCACGGCGGTCTTGACCAGATCGGCTTGCGCCGCGGCAAGCGAAGTGTCGGCACGCGGGGTCGCCTTGGCCACCAAGGGCGGCACGGCGGGGCCGCCCTGCGGCAAGGCGGGTTGGGCGGCGGGTGGATTGACCGATGCGGGCCTGGCCGCTGAGCCCTCGGCATGGATCAGCGGGATGTTTTCATCGGGTGCGCGCACCGCTTCGGCGGCGTCTTCATCTTCGGTCTGCACCGTCGGTGGCACCGGCGACAGAGCCGCGAAGGCGTTGGAGGAAACTTGCGGCAGGCCGAAGCCGGCGATAGCCGGTGACGGCGCGCTCTGCGCCACTTGCTGCCAGGGCACGTTGGCGCGTGCCACCAAGGTGGGATTGGCCGCAATCTGCGCGAAGGTCTGATCCAGCAGCCTCACCATTTCCAAGTCCCGGCGCATGGCGGTTCGTCCGCCCATCACCACCGCGATCACGTGGGTGGTGCCGCGTGTCACCGAACTCACCAGATTGAATCCGGAAGCGCCGGTATAGCCGGTCTTGATGCCATCGGCGCCGTCATAGCGGCCGATCAGATTGTCGTGGGTGGGAATCCAGGCGCCTTTGTAGTTGAAGCCCGCCAGGCCGAAATAGGGAAAATATTGCGGATAGTCATAGGCCAGGTGCCGCCCCAGGATGGCCAAATCGCTGGCGGTCGAAATCTGCAGCGGATCGGGAAGGCCCGAGGCATTGTGATAATTGGTCTCCCGCATCCCCAATTGGCGGGCGCGGGCCGTCATCATTTCGGCGAAATGCGCTTCGGTGCCGCCCAGGGCCTCGGCGATCACCACAGCCGCGTCATTGGCGCTGCGGATGACGAGGGCGCGAATGGCCTCGTCGACCGGGATGGTTTGGCCGGGTCTCAACCCCAATTTGGTGGGCTTCTGGATGGAGGCGTGAAAGCTGACCGGCAGCTGGGTCTGCATCGTGACCTTGCCGGTCTTGAGGGCATCGAACAGCAGGTACAGGGTCATCATCTTGGTTAAGGAAGCCGGATGCCGCTCTGCATTTTCATTGCGGGCATAGAGCACCCTGCCGGTGGCCCCATCCACCACCAAGGCGGCGTCCTTGTCCGGATCGGTCGGGCTGGCCGGCATCCGCACGGTCAGGCGGGTGGCAGCGCGGGCATGGTGGTGACGGAGGGCCAAGGCCGGAGCTGAGCCCGCAAAGAGCAGGGCCAGGGCGGCAATCCCGATCACAAAGCGAGGCCGATATGATTTGCGCAACACCATCCCCAAAACCCGGATCACCCCTGCTGTCACCAAAAGAACAAATTGCGGGCGCTTCCGCAAGTAAGAATAAGAATCCATTATGCATTTCGGGCGTTTAAGAAGAGCTAACGATAGTTTCCAAAGTTCCAGAATTTACCCTCCGGACACACCATCGAAAGGCGACAATCCCGCCACCGACAATTTTATGGTGCGTCGCACAATTAACCCTTGACGCCAGAAGGGCCATCCCTCATATAGTTCATGTTGCAGTGCAACAGGCCACCGGACACCCGGTCGTGCCCTAACTCACAGAGAGGACATGACATGAGCAAAGCAAAAACGGCGGGTGAGAAGGCCGCTGCCTCGGCCGAAACCGTTCTGGAAAACGGCGCCGCCGCCATGAAGACCGGCCTGGAAAAGGCCCTCAAGGGTTACGACGCGTTCGTCGGCTATGGCAAGGAAACCGCCGATGCCGTCACCAAGTCGGCCACTGTCGCCGGCAAGGGCATCGAAAGCATCAACAGCGAAATCTATTCCTATTCCAAGCAGTCCATCGAAGAAGCGGTTGCGGCCACCAAGGCCGTGCTCGGTTCCAAGTCGGTCCATGAAGCGTTTGAGTTCCAGACCGATTATGCCAAGTCCGCTTTCGAAGCGTATGTCGGGGAGCTGAGCAAGATCAGCGAACTCGCCACTTCCGCCACCAAGGACACCTTCGCCCCCTTCAAGGGTCGCGTGCAGGCCTGGCTGGACACGGTGCAGTCGGTCCGCGCCTAATTCGACGCCAACGCAGAAATACGAGAACGGGCTCCGGCGTCATCGCCGGGGCCCGTTTGCCTTTTCATGGTCTGGCAACTTTTTGCGGTCCGATTTGCACGGCCGGCGCACCTGCAGCAGACACAAGCTATTGACGGCTTTCTTGAATTTTCTCCCACAGGTAACCAGATAGGGGTATCCCACTAGCAAGGCCGGCAATCCGCGCTAGGATAGGCGAGAAACGAAGCAGAGCCTGGGATGAAGGATTCGGGCGACAATAATGACAATGGCGGCAACGGGTCGGGCAATACCGGGACCGGGATCGTCACCAAAACGCGCCCCAAGACCAAGAAGCCCAGTCTTTACAAGGTGCTCTTGCTCAACGACGACTACACGCCGATGGAGTTCGTCGTTCATATCCTGGAAAAGATCTTCGGCAAGACCCGCGAGGAAGCGGTGGATGTCATGCTGCATGTCCACCGCCATGGCGTGGGCATCTGCGGCATCTTCACCTTCGAGGTCGCGGAAACAAAGGTCGCGCAGGTGATTGAATTCTCCCGGCGCCATCAACATCCTTTGCAGTGCACAATGGAGAAAGAGTAGGAGCGCATGCCGTCTTTATCGCGGAGTTTGGAACAGGCGCTGCACCATGCCATCAAGCTCGCGAGCGACCGCCATCATGAATATGCCACGCTGGAACATCTCCTGCTGGCCCTGATGGACGACACCGACGCCAGCCAGGTGATGAAGGCCTGCAATGTCGACATGGATGCGCTGCGCAAAGCGGTGCAGAAATATATCGACGAGGATCTCGCCACCCTGGTGATGGATGCGGCCGAGGAGGCCAAACCCACCACGGGCTTCCAGCGCGTGGTGCAGCGTGCCGTGCTGCATGTGCAAAATTCCGGCCGCGACGAAGTGACCGGCGCCAATGTCCTGGTGGCGTTGTTCACCGAGCGGGAAAGCCATGCCGTCTATTTCCTGCAGGAGCAGAATATGAACCGGCTGGATGCGGTGAGCTATATCAGCCACGGCATCGCCAAGCGTCCGGGCATGAGCCAGCCAAAGCCGGTCCGCGGCACCGATGAGGAAGAGGAGGGCGAAAAACCCTCCAAGCAAGGGACCGAGGCGCTGGAAGCCTATTGCGTCAACCTGAACGAAAAGGCCAAGTCCGGCAAAGTCGATCCCCTGATCGGCCGCGCCGCGGAGGTCGAGCGTACCATCCAGATCCTCTGCCGCCGGCAGAAGAACAATCCGCTGTTCGTCGGCGATCCGGGCGTGGGCAAGACCGCCATTGCCGAAGGCCTGGCGCGCAAGATCATCCGTGGCGAAGTGCCGGACGTGCTGCGCGGCTGCACCATCTATGCGCTGGACATGGGCTCATTGATTGCGGGCACCCGTTATCGTGGCGATTTCGAGGAACGGCTGAAGACGGTGGTGAAGGAATTGGAGAACCTCAAAGGGGCGATCCTGTTCATCGACGAGATCCACACGGTGATCGGCGCCGGCGCCACCTCGGGCGGGGCGATGGATGCCTCCAACCTGCTCAAGCCGGCCCTGGCGGCGGGCACGCTGCGCTGCATCGGCTCGACCACCTACAAGGAATACCGGCAGTATTTCGAAAAGGATCGTGCGTTGGTGCGCCGGTTCCAGAAGATCGACGTCAGCGAACCGACCATCGAGGATTCGATCAAGATACTGATGGGCATCAAGTCCTATTTCGAAAATTACCACAAGCTGCGCTATACCGCCGACGCTATCAAGGCGGCGGTCGAACTCTCGGCCAAGTACATCAACGACCGCAAGCTGCCGGACAAGGCCATCGACGTGATCGACGAGGTGGGCGCGTCGCAGATGCTGCTGCCCGAATCGCGCCGCAAGAAAGTGGTGGGCGTGAAGGATGTGGAGGAGATTGTCGCCAAGATCGCGCGCATCCCCTCCAAGTCGGTCAGCAAGAACGATGCCGAAGCGCTCAAGACCTTGGAAGCCGATCTCGGCCGCGTGGTTTATGGCCAGGACAAGGCGATCCATGCGCTG
>DATBCP010000387.1:0-1600 GCA_036270435.1 Rhizomicrobium sp.
TACCGCTGCTCGCCACCGGCAAGACCGATTACGTCTCGGTGCAAAAGCTGGCGGACCAGCCGGGGGAAAACATCCCCTGATATTCGCCGGCTCCGGAACTTTGTGCGGCGCCCGCGAGAGATGGCTTTTTGTTTTCGGCGCCCGCAACAGCGTCACGATTCTTGCTATAATTTCGCCGTCGTATGAGGCGAAAATGAGTTGCGGCAAGGTTATCGCGTTGGCGTTTCTCTGCGCGCCCCTTGTCGCCTGCGATGCCGCCAGCCCGCGCCTGGCCGAAAGCACCACCATCCAGTGGAGCGACCAGGCCAAACGCGTGGTGCTGGCCACGCCGGATATCGAACTCAGCGAACTGACCGCCGGCGGCGCCAATGCGCCGCGCGCCGATTGGACCAGGACCGCCATCGACTTCACCGCCAAGGATATCGCGGCCGCTCTTTCGGCGCGCGGAGTCGCGGTGACCACAGCCGACACCGCCGCCAGTCCGCGCGAAAGCCAGATCGTCAAGCTCAACAGCGCGGTCGGCCAGGCCATCCTGCTGCATCTCTATTATTCGCCCATCAAGCTGCCGGAAAAAGGCGATGCCCTGGACTGGACCTTGGGACCGGGTGTCGGCGTGCTGCGCGAGAAATATCATGGCGACTATGCGCTGTTCGTGCATCTGCGCGATTCCTATTCCTCGACCGGGCGCCAGGCCCTGATGGGCGTGGCGGCCCTGCTTCTGGTGCCGGTGCCGGGTGGCTTCCAGAGCGGCTTTGCTTCGCTGGTGGATTTGCGCACCGGCCGGATCGTCTGGTTCAACCGGCTGCTCAGCGTCAATGGCGACCTGCGCAACCAGGACGATGCGCGCGACACGGTGGGCGAATTGCTGCAAGGAATGCCGCTGTGAAGGCGCTGCCGGCCTTGCTGCTGTTGTTGACGCTGCCGGCGTTCGCGCAAGCACCCGACAGCGACAGCGATGAAGCAGGCCTGGCGATGCAGATGGCGCGCGCCGAGGAAGACATCCGCAATTCCCACGCCTTGATCCGCGATGCCGCCCTCAACGCCTACATCCAGGGCGTCGTCTGCCGGGTGGCGGCTTCTGCTTGCCCCTCCTTGCGCGTCTATCTGGTGGAAGCACCGGGCCTGGGCGTCATCGCCTTTCCCAATGGTGCGCTGACCGTCTCGTCCGGCGCCTTGCTGCGTGCCGGCAATGAGGCGGAGCTGGCGCATCTTTTGGCGCATGAGATCGCCCATTATCTCCATAAGGATTCCCTCGCCCAATTCCATCGCAGGCTGGACACCAGCGGCGCGGTGGCGCTTCTGGGCGTTGCGGCGTCGGGCATCGGCGCCGGCTTTGTCGGAACGCCGGCAAGCATGGCGGCCCTGGGCGCGAACTATGCCTATTCCAAAAGCGAAGAAGAGGCGGCGCTGCGCGCGGGATTCGATCTGGCGGTGGCGGCCGGATATGCGCCCCATGCGGCGGCCGCCATCTGGGGCAAGGCCGATAGCGCTTTCCTCAAGCGCCATCCGGCCGACAATGTGCAAGCCCGCCTGCTGGAGCTGGAAGGCCGCGGCCGGCCCTCGGGGATGACCGCTGCGGAAAGCTACACCCAGGTTGTCG
>DATBCP010000388.1:0-4044 GCA_036270435.1 Rhizomicrobium sp.
GGTCAGTTCGATTTGCGCGCCCAACAGCATCAGCATCTTGCGCCGTTCCAGCGACATGGATTCCGGCATCACCAGGATCAGCTTGTAGCCCTTGGCAGCGGCGACAAAGGCAAGCGCAATGCCGGTATTGCCGCTGGTCGGTTCGATCAGCACATTCTTGCCGGGCGAAATGATGCCTTGTTTCTCCATCGCCTCGATCATGTTGACCCCGATGCGGTCCTTGACCGAGGCAATGGGATTGAAGAATTCCAGCTTCAAAAGGATGTCGGCTTTGGCACCGGCATCCTCGGGCATGCGGCGCATGCGCACCAGGGGCGTATCGCCGATGGTCTCGGTGATGGAGTCGTAGACGCGGCCGCGGCCGGGTTTGCCCTGTTCCATATTCTGCAACTCCTCCATGGCCCGGCGTCGCTACGCGGTTGCTCGCGACCCCGGCCACCAGTTTAAATTGTGAAATCCGCGCTATTCTCGATCCCGGCTTCGACACCGGCGTGACGGGCCCGCTGGCAGAGATCCTCGATCGACACTGAATCCAGCCTTGTCATCAACTCTTCCTGCAAGGTGGTGACAAAGGGGGCGACGATGCGCTGGCCCAGGTCCGAACGGGGAACGAGCTTTTCCTCATCGTCCTCGATGCTTTCGGCGACCCGCACCACATCGCCCACCGAAATGCGGCGGCGCTCGCGCGCCAGCCGGTAACCGCCGCGGGGGCCGCGCACGCCTTTGAGAATTCCCGCGCGCACCAGCTGCTGCATCACTTGTTCCAGATAGCGCTGCGGCACGCCCTGGCGGGCGGTGATTTCCTTGGCCTGGACCGGTTCGGGACGTGCGTTGAAAGCGATATCGATCACCGCCTCCAGGGCCAGCAGGGTTTTGCGGGATAGTTTCAGCATCTAACCCTGATTCCTCAGGGAAGAGGGGGCCATTCCGGTCGAGCCGAACCCGCCTGCGCCGCGGCTGCTTTCGCTCAAGGCTTCCGCCTCCACCAGTTCCGCCTGCTCATGGCGGGCGATCACCATCTGGGCGATCTTCATGCCGCGGGTGATGCGGAACACCACGTCGCTGTGATTGATCAGGATGGCCTTGATCTCGCCGCGATAGTCGCTGTCGACGGTCCCGGGCGCATTCAAACAGGTGATGCCATGGTTCAGCGCCAGGCCCGAGCGCGGACGCACCTGGGCTTCGACTCCCAGCGGCAGCTCGATGGCAATGCCGGTGGGCACCGCCAAGCGCGCCCCGGGCGCCAATTCGATGTCCTTGTCTGTCGCCGCCAAAAGGTCCAGCCCCGCCGAACCGGGCGTGGCGTAATGGGGCAAGGGAAGGTCCTCCCCATGCGGCAGTTTCTTGATGATGACTTTCATGCAGCCCCTTTGAGTGCCTCCGCGATGCGGGCCGCCAACCGTGCCCCCACTTCGTTTTTGCTCATTTCCGGCCAGTCTTCGACGCCGGCCTGACTTACCAGATGCACGCGGTTCCTATCGCCGCCCATGACATCGCCTGAGACATCGTTGGCGATGATCCAGTCCGCGCCTTTGCGGGCGCGCTTATGGACCGCATTCTGCACCACATCATCGGTTTCGGCGGCGAAGCCGATCACCAGCCGCGGCCGCTGTGCGCTTTGGGCGAGGGTCGCCAGGATATCGGGATTTTCCACCAGCTTGATCAACGGCACTATCCGGTCTGTGGATTTCTTGATCTTGCTGTTGGCGGCAATATCAGGTCGCCAATCAGCCACCGCCGCCGCCATCACCAGCACATCGGCGGGCAGCGCTGCCTCGCAGGCCGCCAGCATTTCGCGTGCGGTGGTGACACGCCGCAGTGTCACCCCGTCGGGCGGCGCCAGGCTGACGGGGCCGGAGATCAGCGTGGTTTCCGCTCCGGCGCGCATCAGCGCATCGGCGATGGCGTAGCCCTGCTTGCCGCTGGAATGATTGGCCAGGAAGCGCACCGGATCGACGGGTTCGCGGGTCGGGCCGGCAGTCACCAGCGCCTTCACGCCCGCCAAGGCGCCTTTTGTCGCCAGCGCCTGTTCGATCGCCGCCACGATCTCCAAGGGCTCGGCCATGCGACCCGGACCGAATTCGCCACAGGCCATTTCGCCGTCATTGGGGCCGACGAACAGCACGCCGTCTTTTTCCAGGCTGGCGCGGTTGCGCTTGACGGAGGCGCTTTGCCACATCCGCATATTCATGGCGGGCGCCATCAGCACTTTTTTGTCGGTGGCGAGCAGCGTGGTGGAGGCCAGGTCATTGGCCAGGCCGTTGGCCATCTTGGCCATCAGGTCGGCGGTGCTGGGGGCCACCACCACCAGATCGGCGCTACGCGAGAGTTGGATATGGCCCATTTCGGCTTCGTCGGTCAGGCTGAAAAGATCGTCATAGACTTTTTCGCCGGTCAGGGCCGCGACCGAGAGGGGAGTGACAAATTCCGCCCCAGCCTTGGTGAGGATGGCGCGGGTGCGGATTCCACGCTCCGCCAGGCGGCGCACCAGCTCGAGGCTCTTATAGGCTGCGATGCCGCCACCAATGATCAGAAGGATGCTATTGCCACGCATCGGAAATCCACGCCTGTTGCATGGGGTATATAGCAAATCACGATGGCGGCGTGTAGTTCTGATCTAACTGCCTGATATATCAGGATAACAGTTTATTAAGCCCTCATTCATCTCGACCTGTCATGCTCGCGGAATGAGGATGACAACGGACGACCTCTATCGACTCGCGGGTGATCTGGCCGCCGAGCATGGCGCCCAGGCCTCGGATTATGCCAGCCGCGCGGTGATGACCCTGGAAGCGGAAGGCGCGCATGACCGGGCGCAATTCTGGTTTCTGATGCTGATTCTGCTGGGCGACATCAATTCCGGCCGCGTCGATCCGGGCGCCCATATCACCATCCACTAGGCACGCTCTCCGGCCGCAGCTGATTGGTGCTACGGCCATCTCCCCCCTTTTCTAGGCGCTGACGCCTATATGGGGCAGGTCGTGCCAAAGTTTCGGCAAATGCGTTAGCATCCTCGCTCTCACGGGCGCAGGACCTTCATGCCTCTCGATCCTTTGGTGAAAGCCTTTCTCGACCGGGCGGCACAGATTCCGCGTCCGAAAATATGGGACGTGCCGCCCATCATCGCGCGCCAGTCCTTCAGCGGCATGATGCAACTCACCGGTCCCAAGGATGTTGCCGTCGGCAAGGTGGAGAATTTCACCATACCGGGGCCGGGCGGCCCCATTCGTGCCCGCTCCTACGCCCCCATCGCTGCGGTGGGGCCGTTGCCGACCCTGATCTATTTTCATGGTGGCGGCTTTGTCGCCGGCAGCCTGGAAAGCCATGACGGACTGTGCCGGCTGTTCACCGCCGAAGGCGGCTTCAAGGTGATCGCGGTGGACTATCGCCTTGCGCCCGAGCATCCCTGGCCGGCGGCGGTGGATGACGCTTGGGCCGCGGTACAATGGATCGAGCAGAATGCGGCATCTCTTGGCGTGGATGCCGGACGCATGGCTGTGGGCGGCGACAGCGCCGGAGGCCTGTTGACGGCCATTGTCACCCAATTGGCGCGGGACAAGGGCGGGCTCAAGATCGCCTGCCAACTGCTGTTGTTTCCCAACACCCAGATGGACCGGGATACTTCTTCCATGACCGAATTTGCGGTGGGCTATTTCCTGGAGCGGCGGGCAATCGAATATTTCAATTCCCTCTATCTGCCGCCGGGGACGGATCGCAATTCGCCCAAAGTCTCGCCGCTGTCCGCCAAGAGCTTTTCGGGACTGCCGCCGGCCTATGTAATGCTGGCCGGCTATGATCCGTTGCATGATGAAGGACTGGCCTATGCCGACAAGCTGCGCGCGGCGGGCGTGAAGGTCACCGTCGCGGACTATCCCGACATGGTGCACGGCTTCATCTATCTGCAAACCGTGCTGCCGCAGGCCCATGAAGCGGTGAGAGCGGCGGCGAAGGCGGTGAAAAAGACGCTGGACGCGGCCTGATCTAGAGCAAGTTAAGGTCAGATTGAAACAGCTGCGTTGTGTTGCGGCGAGGCGATCCGCCAGG
>DATBCP010000389.1:0-5893 GCA_036270435.1 Rhizomicrobium sp.
GAATCTGGAACGCGGCATAGCCCAGGAGGAAGGCCGAGAACACCCAGCCCAGCTGGATCTTGCTGATGTGATAATCGGTGGCGAGATAGGTGCCGGCGATGGAGATATTGCTGCGGTCGATATAGACCACGGCGCTGACGAAGAAGATCAGAATGATCAACAGATAGCGAATCTTGCCCGACATGTTTCCTCACCAGCGCTGTTTTTGGCGCCGCCCCGGGGGAGCGGCTCATAGCTTGAGAACAGCAAAGCGTAATCCTGAGCTTTCGTCAAAGGCTTGCCTGGAAGGCGTCCGTCGCTGAAGTATAGTGCAGCGCAAACGGGGGCAGGCTTGAAAACCATCGTCTTGGCAATGTTGATCAGCCTCATCGCGGGGCAGGCTCTGGCGGTGCCCCCCATGAACAAGGTGAAGGCCGGCGAACTGGTGATCGATCCGCCCACCCTGATCAATCTGGGCTTTGAGTGACTGATCGAGGGCGACGACAACCGCAACGCCAAGGTCGAGGTGTGGTACCGCAGGAAAGGCGAAAAGGCCTGGCATGCGGCCATGCCACTGCTGCGGCTGGGCGCCGAGCGCATCTACCAGAGCGAGGGCGAGTTCAACCTGAAGACGCCCAACATGTTCGCGGGTTCAATTCTCGACCTCGAGGAGAACACCGCCTACGAAGCCCATTTCGTGCTGAGCGATCCCGATGCGGCCCCGTATGCGCCCCGGCGATATCATTCTGGTGCATGCCGGGACTTACCGTTACCACCCGGAATTCTATACCGGCGATCGCAGCATCAATTCCACCACCCCGATAGAGGGTACCTACTATCTGTTTGCCAGCGGCACGCCCGACAAGCCCATCGTGATCAAGGCGGCGGGTGATGGCGAGGTGATTTTCGACGGCGGCGGCAACTTCAATCTCTTCAATGTGAAGGGCGCCAACTACAACTATTTCGAAGGCATCACCTTCCGCAACACCCAGATCGCCATCTGGGCCGGCACCCAGTTCATCGCCGGCTCCAGCGGACTTACTGTGAAGCATTGCCGCTTCGAGAATATCAATCTCGGCATCTTCACCAACTGGGCCGGTTCCTCCAACTTCACCATCCTGGACAATGTCTTTATCGGTCGCGACGCTCCCAACTATCTGACTGGCTGGAACGGGGCGGTGTGGAAGAAGGTGGATGACGCGGCCGGCATCCCCTTCCCGCCGACATTGGATTCCTATACCGCCGTGCGTTTGTATGGCGGCGGTCATGTCGTGGCCTACAATTATGTCGCCAATTTCCATGACGGCATCGATGTGGAGACCTATGGCGATCCTGATGGTATTGTGGCGCGCGACAGCGCAGCCTCGGGCCCCTTCTATCCGGCGCGAAAGGACTGGCGGTACAGACCCGTCGCCATCGACTTCTACAACAACTACATGACCAACTTTCACGACAATGCCTTCGAGGCCGACGGCTCGATGCACAATATCCGCATCATGCGCAACATGATGCTGAATTCGGCCTCGCATCCCTTCTGCAACCAGCCGGATCTGGGCGGCCCGATCTATTGGATCCGCAATATCGTCTACAATGCGCCGGGCGGCTCGACCCGGCTGACGTCAGGATCGGCAGGGGCAATGTTCATCAACAACACCATCCTCACCGAGACCAGTGCCGGCTCCTCGTCCAATGTGCATTGGATGAACAATCTGATGCTGGGCCAGAACAGCCAACCCGCCATCCTGGCGGTAACGACCTACACCAATTACAGTTCTTCCGATTACAACGGCTTCCGTCCCAATCCGGGAGCCGAATATGCCTTTCAATGGACCTCGCCAGAATGGGGCCGGAGCCAGGACTATCGCGACCTGCTGGCCAGCACAGGCTCGGACCAAAGCCCCGCCAACAAGGTGCTCGCTGTCCGCCGCTATGCCAGCCTTGCCGAGTACAGCGCCGCCACCAAGCAGGACAGCCATTCGGTGCTGCTGGATTACGATATTTTCGAGCATGTGCCGATGCTGAACGCCCAGGACCTCTCGGCCATCCGGCGACTCTACGACGCCAAGGATCTGGATTTCCGGCTTAAGCCCGGCTCAGCTGCGATCGACAGGGGTGTGGCGATTCCCAATGTGACCGACGGCTATGGCGGCAAAGCGCCCGACCTGGGCGCACTGGAATTGGGCCAGGCCTTGCCCCATTATGGTCCGCGCTCCTGACGACGGCCCCCCGGAGCCTCAATCACATTAATGATATCAATCCAAGGAACGACATGGCTAAGAAGCTAGAAGGCAAGATCGCGCTGATCACGGGCGCCGCGGCGGGTATCGGCCGCGCCACCACCGAATTGTTCGCCCGGCAAGGCGCGAAGGTGATCGCCACCGACCGTGATCTCAGGGGCTTGGATGGGCTCGATGCGGAAAAACACCAGCTTGATGTCACCGATTCCGCGGCCATTGCGGGTTTGGCGCAAAAACTCGGCCGGGTGGACGTGCTGTTCAATTGCGCTGGCTTTGTGGAGACGGGCACCGTTCTGGAAAACGACGATGCCCAATGGCAGAAATCGTTCGAGATCAATGTTTTCGCCATGGCCCGCATGATCAAGGCATTCCTGCCTGCCATGGTGGAGGCCGGCGGCGGCTCGATCATCAACGTCGCCTCGGTTGCGGGCTCGATCAAGGGCATTCCCAACCGCTGCATCTACGGCGCCAGCAAGGCGGCGGTAATCGGATTGACCAAGTCGGTGGCGGTCGATTTCGTCACCAAGGGCATCCGCTGCAACTCGCTATGCCCCGGAACCGTGGACTCGCCCTCCTTGCAGCAGCGGCTGCGCGACACCGGCGATTACGAGGCTGCCCGCAAAGCCTTTACCGCCCGCCAGCCCATGGGCCGAATTGGAACCGCCGAAGAGATGGCCAGCATTGTGCTATGGCTTGCCAGCGACGACTCCAGCTTTGCCACCGGGCAGAATTTCATCCTGGATGGCGGGATAACGATCTAGGCCCGATAGGCAGCGCTCCATGCCACGCGGCCCCTCGTGGCTACCGGCAGCACGCCACACAAGTTGGTTCGGCGCAATATCTGCGGCCTCTCATCATTTGATGGCGACGCGCAGCCGGATGGCAAACGCGACAAGTATCGGCAATTGAAGCGCCCAAATTGCCACCCAAAGTGGATTGGGTGCGTGGACATCGCTTCCATAGAGCAAGGTGTGCCAGACAGCCAAGATATAGACCATAGGGATCATGTAGCGATGCAGCAACTGCCAGGTCCGAAAGCCTATCCGGTCACGGACATAGAATCCGAGCCCGAATATCACGGCCAAATAAAACGACACTATGCCAAGCGCCTGCGGAAACCGTCCCGGGAGATAGGACGTGGTCCAAGGTACAAAAACAGTGATGATGGAATCTCCCATCTTGTCCCAGATAAGCGATGCGGCGTGAACCACAATGAGAGCGATCACTGTAAGGCTGGTGCTGCGATGGAGCCGCTCGACCAACTCTCTCACGCGGGGCCGGGCCATTTGGCCCCAGATCGGCAAGGAAACGCCAAGCAAAATTGTCAGCCACGACCACAACAAGGCAATCCAGCCGAACGATTGACTAAAGGTATAAGGCCAAATGCCACCGCTGGACATCATGGACGGCATTTCCAGGAGGGCTGGGTCTACACCCGCGCGCACGCGCATGCCCAGAACTGCAAACACGACTGCCGAGAGCGCAAGGGAGATGGCCGCATCTGCAAGGGATCTGCGCAGGTCTCCGCGCAGAGTGGGCCGAATCCTGCGGCCATTGTCCCGGTCGGCAGCGGGGATAGGTTGAACGAGCGCCATATCGCTGCCTACTGGAATTTCAGACGCAGGCCGCCCATCACCTGGAAGGGTGTGCCCAGGATGGGGGCGCCGCCACCATTGCTGGCGATGTAGCGGGTGTCGAACAAGTTCTGCGCCTGAACAAAGGCCTGGACGTTTTGGGAGAGCGGATAACTCCCTGACACATCCACCACAAAATGAGCGTTCTGGATCAATCCGTCCTCCGGATGGGCATCGCCAAAGCTCTTGGAAATGTAACGCAGCACGGCCGTGACCTGCCAGCCGGAGGTATCGTCATAGGTCAGAGTGGCGCTGGCATTGTGCATCGGCACGCCCTCCAGCCGCTGGCCCACGGCCGTGGGATCGACCGGATTGGCGGTGTAGTGGGAGTCGGTATAGGTGTAGGTCCACTCTGTGGAAAAGCCGCCACCCGCCTCCCAGGTGACCTCCGCCTCGAAGCCGCGCGCCAGCGCCGAGGCGGCATTGATATTGCGGGTGCAGGCCAGAAAGGTGAAAGCCACCGGATCGAATCCGCAAGTCACGCCCAGGATATTGGGAAACTCGGAGGCGTCGAGGTTGCGCTGGGTGATGAGATTGCTGATTTTGCTGGTGTAAAGGGTGAATTGGCTGCGCAGGCCCGGCAGATTGTAATCCAGCCCGATTTCTTCCCCTTCCAAAGTTTCGGGCTTGAGGAAGGGGTCGCCTTCAAAGATTCCAGCGGTGGTGTCGGCAAAGGTCCGATACAGCTGATCCAGCGTGGGTGCCCGGAAGGATTGATAATAGGCGCCGCGCAAGGCCAAGCCATCGTCCAGCCGGTAGCGCGCATCCACGCGCGGTGTGAAGCGATACTTGTTGACGTCGGGAATGCTCGAAAAGCCCGGCGGAAAAGTGTCGATGCCGTTTGAGCTTTGATAATACTGGTATCTGAGGCTTGCCAATATCTCCAAAGCATCGAGGGGAACGATCTGGGCCTGGGCAAAACCGGCCAGGAAAAGCTGGTGGCCCCCGCCGATGATGGTCGGCGCCGCCAGGGCGCCCGATGGCGCGAAGTAATTCGCCAGATCATGGCCGGATATCTGATGGAAATCTCCGCCGACATTCAAACTGCGCAGCAAACCATCGCTATGCTGGGTGAACACCAGCGATGCGCCATTGTCGGAGGCCGTGGTGGTGTGGGCGTTGGAGATATATTCGGTGGTGAAAGTCAGAAGGTGCGGGTTCTCGGTAACAAAGTTATTGTCATCATGAAAGAATGTTGCCGACAGGGACGCGTCGCTGCCGAAGCTCTTTGTGAGCCCGCCCGAATAGGTCCAGATGCGCTGCTTGTCGAGGCCGATGGGGGTGGACAATATCTGCCTGTCCTCGCCATAGGTGATATTGACGAAGCCCTTGATGTCATCGGTCGGCGCAAAATCCCCGCGCAGGCTCACATTGCGCGCCTGGTTGGTGGTCTGGGTGTAAAGCGGCGAGCGTAGATTGGTGCTGCCGAAACTGGTCCAGCTCGCCGGCGTCGTCTGATAACCTTGCGTGCCGTTCAAGGCCGCGTTGAGACTGAGCGAAAGCCAGTCCGCCGGTTTGTAGGCGGCGTAAAGGTTGGAATCGTAGGTCGCATAGCTGCCACCCGCTGCCGAGACTTCGAGTTGGTCGCCTTGCGGCGTCTTTGTGATCACATTGACGACCCCGCCCATGGCCGTGTTGCCCCAGAGCGGCGAGCCGCCGCCGCGCACGATCTCGACATGATCAATATTTTCCAGAGGGACACGGTTCCACTGGATATACCCGAAGAAGGGATCGTTGACCGGCACTCCATCCACCATCACCAGCATGCGGGTCTCGGTGGTGGGCAAGCCGCGCATGGATTCGTTATAGGCCGTGGGATGGCCGACATTGGGACCAATAGCGTTCAGGGTCATGCCGGGAAGATTACGCAAAAGATCGTCCAGACCCTGAGCCGGGGTGTCCGCGATTTGCTTGGCGGTCACCACACTGATGCTTTCGGGCACCTCCGTCAGAGCGGTGGCGCTTCGGGTGGCTGTAACCGTGACTGTCTCGTTGCTGGATTGCGCCAAAACAGCCGTCGCGCACAAAAACAAGGACAGAACG
>DATBCP010000390.1:0-3425 GCA_036270435.1 Rhizomicrobium sp.
GGCGCATCAACATCGCCATACTCTATGGTCCTCATCGGCGGGCCCCGATGGCGTGGAACTCTGGCTTCGCCCGGGGCGTTGCCATGGCATGTCCAACATGGGCGAAGCGAAAACGGCCGCCCGCGCCGCCGGTCTTTGTTATGTCAGTGATGACGTGCTTCCCGGCATCTCCCGCCTGGGAAGGCCGGGGCACTTCCACTATCGCGGGCCCGGCGGCAAGACCGTGCGGGACAAGGCGACGTTGAAACGCATCCGGGCCTTGGCGATCCCGCCGGCCTGGAAAGATGTTTGGATCGCACCTTTCGCCAATGCCCATCTGATGGCGACGGGGCGGGATGCGCGGGGCCGCAAGCAGTATCGCTATCATGCCGGCTTTGCCGCGGTGCGCGATGCCGACAAGTATGCGCATCTGGCGGACTTCGCGGCGGGACTGCCTCTCCTGCGGCGGCGCTTGAAACGCGATCTGGCACGGCCGGGCCTGCCACGCGAGAAGGTTCTTGCCACCATCGTCAGCCTGCTGGAGCAGACGCTGATCCGCGTCGGCAACGAAGACTATGCCCAGGCCAATCACAGCTTCGGGCTGACCACGCTGCGCAACCGGCATGTGCGCGTCAACGGAACGGAGTTGCGCTTTCTGTTTCGCGGCAAAAGCGGCAGGCAATGGAGCTTGTCGCTGCGTGACCGGCGCGTGGCCCGCGTGATTGCCTCCTGTCAGGAACTCCCCGGCCAGCATCTGTTCGAATATCGCGACACCGATGGCATGGTGCGCGCGATCTCCTCCTCCGATGTCAACCTCTATCTGCGGCAGGTCACCGGCAGAGATATCTCCGCCAAGGATTTCCGCACCTGGGCCGGAACAGTCAAGGCCGCGATGGCTTTTCAGGCGGTGCCGAAAAAAGCAGACAAGAAGACCGTTCGTGCCGTTATCGCCGCGGTGGCGGAGGAGTTGGGCAACACCGCGGCGGTCTGCCGCAAATGCTATATCCATCCCCGGATCCTCCAGGCGTTTGAGACAGGCGATCTCCGCCTCGCCGTCCCGGCGCGTGGCCGCAATGGCTTGAGCCGTGCCGAATCCGCTGTTCTGGGCTTCCTGCGGCGCAAGAGGAAACCGCGCTGATTGGATCCGCAACTAGGTGGCAGGCACGGAAACGCCGGTTCCGTCAAAGCCATCCCATGGTGCGCTGCACCAATGCGAGGTCATCGATACCGCAAACGCATTGGCCTTTTTGCGCCCAGTGGGGGCAGGTTGGGCCAGCCTATTTGCCAGACAATTGGATCAGATAATTGGTTTGGCAAACCACCGTCGTTATAGTCGCCAGGCTCGGGGGAGCCATGTCCGATATTCCGGTTAACCGTGAAGTCTGGGGTCGCCTGATCAAGGAGGTGCGCAGCCGGACCCGCGGCCGCGCCGATGCCGAGGAATTGCTGCACAGCGCCTACTTACGGCTGGTGCGCTACCGTGCCCAGCATGCCGTTGACAATATTGCCGCTTTCCTGGTGCGGACGGCGGTGAATATCGGCGTCGACAATTTCCGGCATGACCGGTTTATCGCCGACGTCGCGCCGGAAGATATTACCGCGCCAGAAAATTCGCCGCTTCAAGATGAGGTTTTGGCGGCTCGCGTTCGTCTAGAGAGGGTGCGGCAAGGGCTGTCGCGGTTGACGCCCCGCACGCGTGAAATATTCCTGATGCACCGGCTCGACGACATGAAGTACCGCGAAATCGCAAAGCGCCTGGGAATCAGCCAGAGTGCGGTGGAAAAACATATCGCCAAGGCCGCTCTTTTCCTGACCGAATGGACGGAGGGTTGGTGAATATGGCCGAACCGGTGCCGTCGCCGCAGGTGAGGGCCGAGGCTGCCGCCTGGCTGGCTCGGTTGCATGCCCAGGACCGCGATGCCGCCGATGAAGCCGGCTTTCGTGCATGGCTGAATGCCAGCCCCGACCATGCCACGGCGTTTGAAGCGGTGGACCGGATGTGGAGCGATGTCGGCGGCCTGAACAGCTTTCCGTCGGATTTGCGCAGCTCCTTTGGCGGCACACCGCAGCGCCAGCCGGGGCTCGCCCGCCGTCGTGTCTTGCTTACCGGTGTGGGCCTTGTGGCGCTAACCGGCGGCAGCGCGATGTTCTGGCGCTCGGCCAGCGCCAAGGTCTATGAGACCGAGGTCGGCGAACAGAAGCATGTGGCGCTGGACGATGGCAGCCAGCTTTTCCTGGACGCCCAGACCCGCATCGCAGTGTCCTTCAGCGAAACCACAAGGCTGGTGGATATGCAGTATGGCCGCGCCAATTTTCGCGTCGTGCCGGACCTCAAAAGGCCGTTTATCGTCCAGGCGGCGGAAAAGAAAATCGTCGCCACCCGCTGCAATTTCGATGTGCGCTGCGAGGACGGCAAAGTCCAGGTGGTGCTGATCCATGGCGAAGCCGATGTGAGGCCGGCCTCGGCTCCGCAGGCTCGCGGGCAGCGGCTCAAGGCCGGCGAAAGGCTGGTCGCCGCCAACGACGTCGAGACGCGCGACAAGCCCGACCTGACCCACGTGCTGGCCTGGCAGACCGGCTATGAGATGTTCGACAAAGAAGACTTGGCCCAGGCGGCGGAGGAAATGAACCGCTATTCCACCGCCAAGCTGGCCGTGGATTCCAGCGTCGCAGATCTCAAAGTCAGCGGCATGTACCGGGTGGGCGACAACAGCGCCTTTGCCCATTCCCTGACCAAGCTTTTGCCCGTCACGGTGCGGCAAATAGGCGACACTTTGGTGCTTACCGCCGATCCAGACCAGTAGCGGGGGGTGGGGAAAGGACCATTCCCGAACGTCTCTTTTCACTATAGCGGCCCCTGTAGCGGCCGTATTTCAAGAGGGGGAAATATGGCTTGGTCACGTCTCGGCGTTCTGCGCCCCATCCTGTTCGGCACCGTCGCCGTCCTTTCCATCCAGGCGGCTGCCGCGGCCCAAGACGCGCAGGTTGCGAGCCAGATTTCCCTCCAGGAACAGCCCATGTCGGATGCGCTGCGCAGCGTGGCGCAGAGAACCGGGGAAAGCATCCTGTTCACCCCGGAATCGGTGGAGGGTCTGCGCGCCCCGGCCATTTCCGGCCAGATGAATGCCGAGCAGGCGGTCAGCCTGCTGACCCGGGGCACCGACCTGGAAGTCGTATCCGATGGCGTCAACGGGCTGATCGTGCGCCGCCCTTTCATGCGCCGCGCGGTGGAGCAGGTGTCCTCGACCGTGGGCGGCGCAGTGGCGCCGACGGAAAGCGTGGTGGTCAGCGGGTTCAAGGCCAGCCTTGAGAAAGCGCTGGATATGAAGCGCGACGCCCTGGATTCATCCGATTCCATCCTGGCGGAAGACATCGCCAAATTTCCCGACTTGAACCTTGCGGAATCGATCCAACGCATCCCGGGCATCGCGCTCGATCGTCAGGCG
>DATBCP010000391.1:0-2149 GCA_036270435.1 Rhizomicrobium sp.
CGTGCCCATGACCCTGGAACAGGCGATGGCCTATATCCAGGACGATGAGCTGGTGGAAGTGACGCCGCAGAACATCCGCCTGCGCAAGCGCGAGCTTTTGCCTCATATGCGCAAGCGGGCGAAGCAAGCGGCGGAGGCATAGCGGCGCGGGCCTTTTGCGTCGTGGGGTGAGCCGCGTCATGCGAAGCATGTGAGCAGGTCCTGTGGGTGAGCCGGAAAAAGCAATCGCCGACAGGTGATTGCCCGGCGAACGCCCGCAGCGTCAGCGAAGGGCCGTGCGGCAGGGCGCAGCCATCGCTTCGCTCGGCTAGGGCAAGCTTTTCTAGGCTCGCTTACGCTTCGCCAAGAAAAGCTAAGCCAACGCCGCGAGCTTGGGCGAGCGGCCGCGCGGCCATTGCCCGGCGCGTCGCTTGTGCTCCGCGCGTTCGGCCCTCGAAATGGTCCCCCGGACCATTTCGTTCGTGCTAACCGCGCGAAACGGGCCTCACCCTGCTCACGCCGCAAAATACTGCGCGCTTGCGCTGTGCGAATCTTGTCCAAGATAGAGTACAGCGAGCTTTAGGCGTCAATTGCTGTCGTTGCTGGCCCGCTTGCTCTGCTTCTCGCGCTCGAGCCGCGCTTCACGGGCCTTGGCGTCGCCAATCGCGAACTGGTTGGTGGTATCCACCAGCTTGCCGTCCCGGAACGTCATCTCCAGAACCTTTTCCATGGCATGGATGGGGCGGCCATATTCGTCCTTCAGGGTGGCGATGACCTTGTGCGCCCGCACGTCGATGACACTGCCGTCGCCGACAAAGGCGGTCTTTCCGTCATTGGTCATAGAGATCCAGCTCGAGTCGATGCCGGGCTGGATGGGAACCGTCTTGGACGGATTGTAGACCGGATTGCGCCCGTCGCCGGGATTGTCCCAGATCTGCCAGGCGCTGTTGGCCGCGTCCGTCACCCAGATCTCGCTTTCATCCGGGGTCATGCCAATGCCATGGCTGGGCAGGCCATGACCGAAATGCTGGTGATTGGGGTCCGCCCATTTGGCCTTCCACATTTCGCCCGGCAATTCGACGCGCTTGATCATCTGGCCGGTCTTGGTATCGGCGATCTCGAAGCCATCCAGGTTGTTGACGTTGGCATAAACCAAACTGCCGTCATGATTGATGGTGATGGGACGCACATCGTCACTGAAAGTTATGTAGCGCAGCACCTTTTTGTTGGGCAGGTCCACCACGGCCACCCCAGCGGCGCCTTCCTTGGGGCCGGAGATGCTTGCCAGAACGGCGAGCTTGCCATCGGCGGTGACCGCCACATTGTGGGTGTGCGGCGTCTCAGGCGTATCGATACGGCCCAGCTTCTTGCCGGTCTCCGCGTCAATCAGATACCACCAGTTGTTATAGGCGGAAGCGACCAGCAAGGTCTTGCCACCGGGAAGGGTGTAAGGCCGCTCGCAGCAACCGTCAGCCGCCGCGCCGCGCCGCTGAAGCTTTACCGGCCCCGTCTCACCCTGGAAGGTCCAGGCAATTTTGTCGGTCTTGAGATCGAAAGCGATCATGCTGCCGCCATCGGTAGTGACATAAATCTTGTTGGCGGGAATGCTCGACGTCATGCCGGAGATCTTGGGGCCTGGCATTTCGCTGGCGGCCAGCCCATAGGGAATGCGCTTCACAAAGCGATAATCGTGGTCGGCATCCAACACGATGACACCCGACTGATCGTCGGCGCCTTCATCGCCCGGCGTGGCGATGTAAACCAGGTGACGTAGCGGACTCTGGTAGGGGGGAATCGCTCCCGCAGGGGGCGCCGCGGCCGCTGGAGCGGCGGGGCGTGCCGAATTGTTTTGGGCCGAGACGGAGCCAGCCAGGCAGGCCATGATCGCCAAACTGGCGGTGGTCATCAGCGATTTGCGAAATTGCATGGCCTTCTCCCGTGGAAAAAATCAGTGGGAAATGACGCTTGTGACATCGCGCACCCCGCGACGATGCGCAACCTTACTGGTCCTCCGCCGGACGGTCAAACAACAGCCTGGGCCCAATGCTTTCGATCCGCGCCCTATCCACGCCCGGCACGGCCGCCAGTTCGGCGGCAGATTTGAACTTTTGATCCGTGCGGCGCTGCACAATAGCGATGGCGGTTTTCTCATCGACCCCAAGGACTGCGG
>DATBCP010000392.1:0-1797 GCA_036270435.1 Rhizomicrobium sp.
TCCTCGACCGTATTTCCGATACGCTCTTCGGACGGCTCCTGGCGGATCGCCTCGCCGCAACGCAACGCAGCTGTTTCAATCTGGTCTTAACTTGCTCTGGCCCCATATTGAATCCTGGCGCCGTTTTGGTTTCGAAGTTCGCTCGCAGCCTGATATCAATGATATTGCGAACTTCGAAACCACGGCGCCAGAGCTATTCGCGATAGCGATAGCCGACGCCATACAGTGTTTCGATGGCATCGAAATCGTCGGCAACCGCCTTGAACTTCTTGCGCAGCCTTTTGATATGGCTGTCGATGGTGCGGTCATCGACATAGACTTGGTCGTCATAGGCCGCGTCCATCAGGCTGTCACGGCTTTTGACAAAGCCCGGCCGCTGGGCCAGAGCCTGCAGGATCAGGAATTCCGTGACGGTGAGGCGGACCGGCTTGCCATCCCAGGTGCATTCATGGCGTTGGGGGTCCAGTGCCAGCTTGCCGCGCACCAGGGCTTCTTTTTTGGCGGCTTCATTGCCGGCCGTTTGTGGCTGGGTCTTGCCTTCGGCCCGGCGAAGCACCGCACGCACCCGCTCCAGCAGCAGGCGCTGGGAAAAGGGCTTGCGGATATAGTCGTCGGCCCCGGCATTGAGGCCCATCAACTCGTCGATTTCTTCGTCCTTGCTGGTCAGGAAGATCACCGGCAGGTCCTGCGACTGGCGCAGGCGGCGCAGCAACTCCAACCCATCCATGCGCGGCATCTTGATGTCCAGGATGGCGAGGTCCGGAGGGCTGGTGGTCAGGGCCGTCAGGGCCGCCGCGCCATCGGTGAAGGAGCGGACGTGATATCCCTCCTGCTCCAGCAGCATGCTGACAGAGGCAAGGATGTTCTTATCGTCGTCGACGAGCGCAATATTGGCCATATGGTCCTTCTGGCGCAGGGCTTTTATAGGAGAGGCAGTATAAGCCCATGATCAACAAAGCAAAGTCCAAAAGGTTCCACAAATGAAGATGCCGGCGGAGCCCGCCTTTGCCGGCACGGTGGCCTATTATGACCGCTAC
Organism: Rhizomicrobium sp.; assembly: GCA_036270435.1. Classification (GTDB taxonomy): domain Bacteria; phylum Pseudomonadota; class Alphaproteobacteria; order Micropepsales; family Micropepsaceae; genus Rhizomicrobium. Next base: position 1,038 of record DATBCP010000392.1, read on the forward strand.
CGGCTGGCCTATCCGGACCGGTTGGTTGCGCGGGTGGTGGCTCTTGCCGGGCTCAAGCCTGGCGACGCGGTGCTGGATCTGGGTTGCGGCACCGGGATGCTGGCGAAATCCTTTGCCCTAGAAGGCATGGCGGTGACCGCGATGGACCCCGAGCCGGACATGCTGGACGCCGCCTGTGCTGCCGCCCACGCTGCGGGCGTGGCGATGACGTTGCGCCACGGCGGCTCCGGGGATTTGGACGCCGCGATGGGACCCTTCCGGCTGGTGGTCATCGGCCGGGCCTTTCATTGGATGGACCGTGCGGCCGCCCTTGCCATGTTGGAGAAAATCGTAGCGCCGGATGGCGGGGTGGCGCTGTTTCACGACGCCCATCCGCCGGTGGAGGAAAATCGCTGGTTCAAGATTCTTTGCGATGTGCAGGCGCGGTATCGCACGCGCCGGCGCGGCGGCGGCCACAGCCGCTATGAACCGTTTCTGTTCGCCTCCGCTTTCACGCAGATCGACAGCCTGTCGGTTACCATCCGCCAGGCGCTGACGGTGGATGACATTGTCGGCCGGGCATTTTCCATGTCCACCTCTTCGCCGCAGCGGTTGGGCGCGGCAAAGGAGGCGTTTTCGCAAGCCTTGTCGACGGCCTTGCGGGAATTGTCGCCGGATGGGAAGTTCACCGAGGTCGCGGAACTGGTGGCGGTGCTGGCGCGGCGGCCCAACCGATAAGAGCAAATGGCGCAAGGGGACGTTGGGGGGACCATGTTGCAAG
>DATBCP010000393.1:0-2526 GCA_036270435.1 Rhizomicrobium sp.
GGCGGTGGGCGGCTTGGTGATGATGCGTTCGGGAATCACCAATCCTCGCGGTCCCAGCGCACCAGCCGGGGAGTTGGCATTGCGCCAATGCGACAGGCGCAACACTTCGGTCTTGTAGATATCCTTCAATACATTGTAGCCGCCGCACATGTCGCCATAGAGGGTGGCGTAACCCACGCTCATTTCGCTCTTGTTGCCGGTGGTCAGCACCATGGGCCCGAACTTGTTGGAAATGGCCATCAGGATCACGCCGCGCAGCCGCGACTGGATGTTTTCTTCGGTGGTGCCGGTCTGGGTGCCGGCGAAGCTCGGCGCCAAAGTCTCTCCCATCGCCTTGACCGCCCGCTCGATCTCGATGGTCTCGTAGGAGACACCCAACAGGCGCGCGCAGGCATCGGCATCCTCCAGGCTTTCGCCGCTGGTATAACGTGAGGGCAGCATCACGCAGCGCACGCGCCCGGCGCCCAGTGCATCCACCGCCACCGCCGCCGACAGTGCGGAGTCGATCCCGCCCGAAAGCCCCAGCACCACGCCGGGAAAGCGGTTCTTGTTCACATAATCCCGCAAGGCCAGCATCATGGCGTGATAGACTTGGGAGGAGCGGTCTTCCGCCACGAATTTTTCGCCCGGGGCGCAGCGCCACTTGCCGGTCCCGTCACGCTGCCATTCGGTGACGGCAACGCACTCTTCCCAGCCCGGCAAGGCCAGCGCGATCTGACCGTCGGCGTTCAAAACAAAAGAAGCGCCGTCATAGACCACCTCATCCTGACCGCCCAGCTGGTTGAGATAAATCAGCGGCAGGCTGGTTTCCCGTACTCGGCTTCTGGCCAACTCCAGCCGCACATCTTCCTTGCCGGCCTCGAAAGGCGAGCCATTGGGAACGCAAAGAATCTCGGCGCCGGCATCGGCAAGCGTCGCCGCGACCTCCTGCTTCCAAATATCCTCGCAGATCGGCACACCCAGTTCTGCGCCACGCAGGGCCAGCGGCCGCGGCGAGGGACCGGGCGCAAAAACGCGCTTCTCATCGAACACGCCATAATTTGGCAGGTCCACCTTGAAGCTCTTGCCCGCGATCCTGCCGTTTTCCAGCAGCAGCATGGCATTATGGAGCTTGCCCGCTTCCGCCCAGGGCGTACCCATCAGAACAGCGGCACCGCCGTCCTCGGTGTCGCGCGCCAGTTCCTCGACCGCCGCGCGTGCGTCCTCCTGCAAGGCGGGCTTGAGCACCAAGTCTTCCGGCGAATAGCCGACAATGAAGAGTTCGGAGAACAGGATAACATCGGCACCCGCCGCCTGGGCACGTGCCGCGCGCGCACGCTTCAAATTGCCGGCAATGTCACCCATCACCGGATTCAATTGCGCCAAAGCGATGCGCAGACGCCCCAGAGTACGGTCGAGTGTACGGTCAGTCATGACCGGGTTTCTAACAGGGTGAAGGGTGCGGCTACTAGCGGCCGGCCGCGACACGGGCCTGCGTCGCAGGCATGGGCACGGCCACGCCGGACGCGTCTTCGATCCACAACGCGGTCTCCAACGCTTGGGCCGCCTGCTCCGGCGTCACCAGGGCGTCGATCCCGGCCTTGGCGGCGGCGATGAAGCCGGTCACGGATTCGCCCAGCGGATCGCCCAACTCCAGCGCCCCCAAGGGGCGCGGGGTTGTGTTCTTGACGGTGCGGGACAGGAAATCGATTTCCACCAATCCATCGGCATAGACGGCGCGCAAGCCCCGCTTGCGCTCGGTGGCGACCCGGCTGGTTTCCAGCTTGGCGATGGCGCCGTTGTCAAAGCGCAGCAGGGCAAAAACCTCATCGGCATGCGGACCGTATTCGATCAGCCCTTCCGCCCTCACATCCACCACCTTGCCCGGCACCAACGTGTGCACCAGGTCGAGATCGTGGATCATCAGATCCAACACCACCGAAACATCATCACCGCGGCCGGTCCAGGGACCTTGGCGCCAGCAAGTGATTTGCAGCGGTATTTCCTTGAGATCCAGAAGCCCGGTGCGCGCGAAGACGAAGCGTTCCTGATGACCGACGGAAAGAATCCGCCCGGCCTGGCGCGACAGTTCCACCAGTTCCATCGCCTCGTCCATGGTGGTGGCGATGGGCTTTTCCACCAGCACATGGGCGCCCGCGGTCAGGAAGGCATGCACCACTTCGGCATGCGTGACGGCGGGTGAACAGACGCTGACCAAATCCACCTTGCCCAGCAACTCGCGCCAGTCGGCGACGACGGCACAGCCATGATGGACCTTGGCCTTGGCGCGCATGTCGGGATTGGGATCGGCAATGGCGAAAAGCTCGACGTCTTTGCCGCTATGGCCCAGAGCCTTGTATTTGGTGGCATGATGATGGCCGAACACACCGGCGCCGATGACGGCAGCCTTCAGCGGTCCATTTTCGGGCACGCGGCGACGAAGAAACAAAGCTTGGGGGTCCCCAACAAGGAATGAGGCCCCTATAAGGAACCGTGGAACGGCAACCCGCCAGCAAACAAATGTTGCGGCTTGTTACCATATAAGTT
>DATBCP010000394.1:0-8523 GCA_036270435.1 Rhizomicrobium sp.
AGCACCACATCGGGCTTGTGGCGGGTGAATTCCGCGGCGCGAGACTTCAGGATCGCCAGCCGCGTGTCGCGATTCGGCTTGTCCAGGCCCACGCAGAGCCCGCCGGCCAGGCGCGATTTGACGTCGGCGCCCAGGCCTTCCAGCGACCCAGGCGGGCGGTCGGCGGCGATCACCACCCGGCGGCGCAGGTCGGCAAAGGCGTTGACAGTGTAGAGGAATTCCGAGGCGGTGGCGGCCGAGCGGCAGATATGCTGCAGATCGTCGATGATCAGCACTTCGGCGGTGCGCAGCTCTTCCTTGAAGGCCAGCGTGTCCTTGCGATAGAGCGCGCCCAGGAAGTGGCGCATGAAATCCTCAGCCCGCAGGAACAGCGTGCGCTTGCCACGCTTGCGGAATTCCAGTGCCGCGGCATTCAGGAGGTGCGTCTTGCCAAAGCCGAAACCGCCATGGATGTAAAGCAGGGGGATATCGGCCTGCTGGCCATCGGCGAAGCTTCTGGCGGCGCTATGGCCGAACTGGTTGGCGGCGCCCGGAACGAAGCTGTCGAAGGTCTGCTGGGGATGCAGCATCCGGTTCCACAGTCCTTTGTCCTCATCGGGCCCGCGGCTTTCGCTGCGCGGGGAGATGTAGGACACGCTGGCGGGCGCCGTCTCGCTGATGCCCTGGTGCTGGGCCTCACGCGGAATGGCGCCGCCCAGGACAGGGGCCGGCGTGGCGCTGATCACGATGGAGAGCGAGGCGGGAGCGAAGCCTTCGGCCAGGAAAGCTTTTTCGAGGCGGCCGACATAGTGGTTGGCCACCCAGTTGCGGACAAAGGGTTTGGTGGCGCCTATCTTCAATTCATCGGCATCGCAGGATTCCAGGCTGAGCGGACCGATCCAGGCATCGAATACCGGATCCCCCAATTCCCTGCGCATCCTCTCACGCACCGCCGCCCAGGCCGCGCGCCAGTCCGGCATTGATCTTCCTACTTGCACCATGTCGATACCCATTCGCTTCGTGTTTCTTTGGCCATTCGTTGGGCCACCCGTCAGTCTTCTGCCCGGGGTCTGTTTAGCTTTGCCGCCAGGGCAAATTTGCCGCTTTCCATCCGTTGCGATTGCCGCGATGTCCTTGCGGATCGACATCGCCCTCAAATCCGTCACCAATATTGAAGGCTTGGGCAAAGCCGGCCCCCGTCAGCGCGATCGCGGCGGCGCGCGAGCGCGCGCCCGACCGGCACAACAGCATCACCGGCGCCTCCCTGTCGGCCAGCGTCTGGGCCGCTTCGGCCACAAAGTCGGGGTTGCGCGCCCCGCCGGGGAACTGCTGCCATTCGATGCAATGGACCCGCCGGCCCAGGGGAGACAGGTCCGGCAACCCCACAAAGTTCCATTCCGCCGTCGTGCGCACGTCCACCAGCTGGGCACGGGGATCGGCCTTGAGCCGTTCCCAGGCCTCGGCAGCGCTGATGTCACCGGCATAGGAGAGAGAAGCGGAAGGAACCATGGATATGCCTTGGAGAAAATCCTGGGTTTGCCGGGGTTTTCGCCCAGCACTGAAACGTCATAATTTGCAGAATTCAGGGACTTATAGTCTTTCGGGTGCGTCCGAAAACCTGTCCATCAATGCCGAATACTTGTTTTTTATTTGGTTTAGTCTTCGGCATTTCCAGCGCCCACCCGTCAGGTTGGTAAAGATACGTCTAAGCCGCGCGGTCCTACAAGGGAATAAACTGCGAACAAATGCCCCGAGTCGAAAATTTTTTCGCTTTTGTGAATTTGGCTAAACGGTTGTGACGTATACGGAAAATGGGTGTTTTCCATCAAACTTTTTTGAATCAGTCACTTAGCTGTCAAATTCTCCGTGTTGCGGACGCGAAGTATGGCTTTTTCGCGAATATCAGCATACGGACAAATAAAAAGGCCCGGTTTTGCACCCGGGCCCCCGCCTAGACTTGAAATCCGAAGGATTCCAGGACCTTCTTTATTATGACAGTTTCGCGACGCGCTTGGTAAGGCGGGAAACCTTCCGCGCACCCGTATTCTTGTGCACCACGCCCTTGGAGACGCCGCGCATGATTTCCGGTTCCGCCGCCTTGAGAGCGGCCAGGGCGGCCTTTTTGTCTCCGGAGGCGATCGCCTCCTCCACTTTCCGGATAAAGCCGCGCACCCGGGTCTTGCGCGCCGTGTTGATGGCGGTGCGCTTGGCGGTCGTGCGGACGCGCTTCTTGGCGGAGGCGATATTGGGCATCTTCAGTCCTTGGATTTTGCCGAAAAGAGGCGGGCATATACCCCCCAAAAGGGCCAGGGTCAACAAATCTGGTCAAACAAACCCGGATCACTCATCCTTGAAGTCCGGTTTACGCTTCTCGGCAAAGGCTGCCATGCCCTCTTTTTGGTCCTTTGTGGCGAACATGGCGTGGAACAAGCGGCGCTCGAAGTGCAGCCCCTCGGCCAGAGTGGTCTCATAGGCCCGGTTGACGGCCTCCTTGACCATTTGGGTGGCCGGCGAGGACTGGGCGGCGATCTTCTGGGCGGCCTTGAGCGCCTCGGCCATCAGCAAGTCGGCCGGCACCACCCTGGCGGCCAGGCCGCAAGCCTCGGCTTCGACCGCGTCCATGGGCCGGCCCGTCAGGCACAGATCCATCGCCTTGGACTTGCCGATAATACGGGTCAACCGCTGGCTCCCGCCCAAGCCGGGCATGATGCCCAAGGTGATCTCCGGCTGGCCAAAGCGGGCGGTGTCGGCGGCAATGACGAAATCGCAGAGCAAAGCAAGTTCGCAGCCGCCGCCCAGGGCATGGCCGGCCACCGCCGCGAGGACGGGCTTTCGCACCCGCGCGATGCGGTCGAACTGCTCGGCGAATAAATTCTCCCGGTACATTTCGGAGAAATTCCTGGGCGCCATTTCCTTGATATCCGCGCCGGCGGCAAAGGCGCGCTCGTTGCCGGTTACGATCATGCAACGCACTTCGCTGCCGCGGTCCCAGGCTTCCAGCACGTCAGCCAATTCATTCAACAATGCGGTATTCAGCGCATTCAATGCTTCGGGGCGGTTGAGCGTGGCGATACCAACTGAACCATTCACTTCTGTTTTGATATTCATTTGCGCCTCAGGTTTGGCATTTGGGACAATAGAAAGTGGAACGGCCGGATTGGACAATGCGCTTCACCGTTCCGGAACAGTTGTTTTTGCAGCGCTGTCCCTCACGGCCATAGACCAGGAAATGATGCTGAAAGTTGCCGGGATCGCCGGTGGCCTGGGCATGGTCGCGCAAAGTGGAACCGCCGGCGGCGATGGCGTTCTTCAAGACTTTCTTGATCGCTGCCACCAGGGGCGGCAGCCGCTCGCGCTTGACGGCGCCCGCCAGCCGCTTGGGCGAGACGCCCGCGCGGAACAGGGCTTCGCAGACATAGATATTGCCCAGTCCCGCAATCAATCGCTGATCCAGCAGCGCCGATTTGATCGGCGTTTTCTTGCCATCCAGCGCCTTGGCCAAATAGGCGGTGTCGAAGTCCACGGACAGAGGCTCGATGCCGATATCCCGAAAGAGCTTGTCCTCTTCCAGCCTGTCGGTCTGCACCAACGCCATCAAGCCGAAGCGGCGGTGATCGTTGAAGATGATCCGCGCCGGCGCGTCGGTCTCGAACACGACATGGTCATGCTTGCCCAAGCCAGCGCCTTCCGGCGGCGTGTCGTAGACATAATTGCCCAACTTGCGCTGTTTGACCTCCGCAGGAGCGTCCGCGCGAGCGGGAGCGACCAAAGAAAAGACGCTCATGCGGCCCGACATGCCCAGATGGATCACCAGGGTCTCGCCACTGTCGAGGTCCGCCAGAATGTATTTGGCGCGCCGCCGCAAGCTCTTCACCTTGCGGCCCTTGGTGCGGGCGACAAAATCCTTGGGAAAGGGCAGGCGCAGGTCGCCGCGCCGTGTTTCGACATCGGTCAGGCGAAAGCCCTCCATGGCCGGCTGGAGGCCAAGGCGGACGGTTTCGACTTCGGGCAACTCGGGCATCCGCTCCCTATAAATAGTCGCGGGGCGCAGTGGTAGCCTATGCCGGCCCCTCTCGGCTATGTTGTTGCCATGACGGACAAAATCGCCAGCTTTGGCTTCCGCGACGTGCCGGAAGGGGAGAAGGAAGGCCTTGTAAAAGAGGTGTTTTCCTCCGTGGCGGCGCGCTACGACCTGATGAATGACCTGATGAGCGCCGGCATCCACCGCATCTGGAAGGATGCGATGGTGGAATGGCTCTGTCCCCAACCCGGCTGGAGGGTGCTGGATGTGGCGGGCGGCACCGGCGACATCGCCTTTCGCATTGTGGAAATGGCGCGCAACCGCGGCGGGGAAGCTGCGGTCACGGTCTGCGACATCAATGACCAGATGTTGGGTGAGGGACGCCGGCGTGCTGGGGAAAAAAGCGAGACGGCGATCGAATGGGTCTGTGGCAATGCCGAAAGCCTGCCTTTTCCCGATGCCGCGTTCGACGCCTATACCATCGCCTTCGGCATTCGCAACGTCACTCGTATCGAAAAGGCGCTGACCGAAGCGCGGCGTGTCCTCAAGCCGGGCGGACGGTTTCTGTGCCTGGAATTTTCCAAAGTGGAAGTGCCGGGCCTGGACACCTTATACGACGCCTATTCCTTCAAGCTGTTGCCCAAGATCGGGGGATGGGTGGCCAAGGACGAAGAGTCCTATCGCTATCTGGCCGAAAGCATTCGCCGCTTCCCGCCGCAAGCCAAGTTCGCGCAAATGATCGGTGAGGCCGGGCTGGAACAGGTGAAGGTGCGCAATCTCTCCGGCGGCATCGCCGCCATGCATTCGGCCTGGCGTCTGTAAATGGGAGCCGTTTCCAGTTTCCTGCGCATGCTTCATGCTGCCTGGCTTTTGGCCGGACCGGCGCAGGCCTTGCACGCGAACCGGCCTGATGCGGGCGCGCGGCTGGGACGCGCGTTGGAACGACTAGGCCCAGCCTATATCAAACTGGGCCAGATGCTGGCGACACGGCCCGACATCGTGGGTGCGGAAATCGCCGACGCGCTGGAGCATTTGCAGGATCGCCTGCCACCTTTCTCGGAAAGCGAAGCCCGCGCCGAAGTCACCCGCGCCTTTGGCAAGCCCGTGGAAGCGCTGTTCTCGCGTTTCGAGGGCGCTTTGGCGGCCGCCTCCATCGCCCAGGTCCATCGCGCTCAGACCAGCGACACGCCGCAGGTCGCGGTCGCGGTCAAAATCCTGAGACCCAGGGTGCGGGAGCAGTTTGCCCGCGACCTCCAAGCGCTGGCCTTCTTCGCCCGTACCGCCGAGCGTTTTTCCGCCGAGGCCCGGCGGCTACGCTTGACCGCGGTGGTGGCAACCTTGGCAGAGTCAGTGGCGCTGGAGCTGGATCTGCGTATGGAGGCGGCCGCGGCCGGCGAGCTATACGAGCGCACCAAGAGCGAAGTGGAATTTCGCGTGCCCCATATCGACTGGAAGCGCACCGCCGCCAATGTGCTGACCAGCGAATGGATCGATGGCGTGTCGGTGCGCGATGCCGCCGCCATCGCCGCCGCGGGACGCGATCCCAAGCAGGTTGCCGTGCTGGTTATGCGCAGCTTCCTCACCCAGGCGCTGCGCGACGGTTTTTTCCACGCCGATATGCATCCCGGCAATCTGTTCATCGACAGCCAGGGGCGGCTGGCGGCGGTGGATTTCGGCATCATGGGCCGGCTGGATGCGGGCATGCGCCGCTTCATGGCCGGGACCCTGGCGGGGTTCCTGCAGCGCGACTACCGCAAGGTGGCGGAGCTGCATTACGAATTCGCCTTCGTGCCGCCGCATCATTCGATTGAGACCTTTGCCCAGGCCTTGCGGGCCATCGGCGAGCCGATCTTCGGGCGCAGCGCCCGCGATGTTTCCATCGCCCGGCTGTTGGCGCAATTGTTCGAGACAACGCGCCGCTTCGACATGCAGGCCCAGCCGCAACTCGTCTTGTTGCAGAAGACCATGGTGGTGGTGGAAGGCGTGTGCCGCGGCCTGGACCCGGATTTCGACATCTGGCAGGCGGCACGGCCGGTTGCGGAAAAATGGGTCAGCGAAAGCCTTGGTCCGGAAGCAGCCCTGAGTCGCGCCACGGAGGCGTTCGGTGCGCTGGGCAAGCTGGCGCAGGACCTGCCGCAGTTGGTCAAGAATGCGGAAGAGCTGTCGCACATGGTGGCGGAAGGCGGCGTGAAGCTTCATCCCGACACGGCGCGCGCCATCGCCGAGGAACAGGAACGGCGCAGCCGGCCCACGCGCCTGGCCTTGATCACCGTGCTGGTGGTGATCGCGGTGGCGCTGGTTTTCGCGTTACGGCGTTTTCTTTGATCGGTGCGCAAAGCGCGCGGTCAAGGTGACGGCCGCAACGGCAAGGCCGAAAGCCAGCCCCAGCCAAATGCCCATGCCTCGCATCCCGGCCCAGAAGGCCAAAGCTATCCCCATCGGCGCTCCCGCCAGCCAATAGGAGGCGCCCGCCAGCCACATCGGACCGCGCGCATCCTTCAAGCCCCGCAAGCTCATCGCCGCCGTCACCTGCACGCCGTCCATCAACTGGAAGGCGGCCGCCACATGCAGGAAGCCGACGGCCAAGGCCAACACATCGCGATTGGCCGCGTCATCCGGCAGCCACAGGACGGCGATCTCGCGCGGCCATAGCAGCAATATCAGGGCGGTGACGCACATGAAGGCCGCACCCATCAGAATGGCGGTGAAGCCGGCGCGCCGTGCTTCCTCCCGATCGCCGGCTCCCGTTGCCAACCCCACACGCACCGTTGCCGCCAACCCTATGCCCAGCGGGATCATGAAGGTGAGGGACGGGATGGTGATGGCGATCTGGTGCGCCGCCAGCGAAGCCAGGCCGAAGGTGCCCATCACCAGGGCGGCGCCATTGAACAGGGCCACTTCGAATACCATGGTGACGCCGATGGGAAGGCCCAGCCGGAAGAGCTCGGCGAAGCTCGGCCAATGGGCGTGCCGGAAGCGGTGCAGGATGTGATAGCGCTTGAGTGCCGGCACCAGCAGGCACACCGCCAGCATCGCCAGGAAGCTGAAAATATTCGAGCCGGCGCTGGCCAAGCCGGCGCCGAAAAGCCCCAGGCGCGGCAATCCGAAATGGCCGAAGATCAAGGCATAGTCGAAACCGGCGTTCCACAACACGGCCAGGACGATCACCACCAGGGGGGCTGCGGGGCGCGACAAGGCGGTGGAAAAACTGCGCAACACCTGGAAGCCCAGCGCAAAGGGCAGTCCCCAGGCCAGGCCCGACATGAAGATGGCGGCGTCCGAAGCCAGCCGAGGCTGTTGATGCAGGAACAGCAGGATGGGTTGGGTGAAGATCAGGATCGCCAGCAAGGGCAGCGACACCATCGTCACCGACCAGAAACCCATGCGCACAGCGATGCGTACTTCCCGTTGATCGCAAGGTTTGGCGCGGAGGCTATGGCGACCCTGGACATGGGCGATCACCGGCGACACTGCCATGGGCATGCCGCTGCCGAGCAGCCAGACCAGGAAGTAAATGGTGTTGCCCAGGGCCGCCGCCGCCAACGCTTCCTTGCTGAAATGGCCCAGCATCACCGTGTCGGTGGCCAGGATGATCATCTGCGCCAGCTGGGTGGCGGCCAGTGGCACCGCCAGGCGCAACAATTCGCGCGCCTCCAGCAACCAGGCATGGTGGCGGCTGGCAGGGATCAACGGTCCGGGCGAGGTCAGATCAAGGGGCTGAGTCATGTCGGGTCACAAGGAATACGGGCGAGAAAAGGTCTCCACGGGATGAACCCGGGAGGGGTAACGCGGTAAGAAACTTACCGGTCCGCCACGCGGGTCCTGATGATGATGCCGCCACTCAAGCATTCATGGGGGACGGGTATTGCGGTATGAAACATCAATCCCTCCCCGGTTGAACGGGCGGCATTGCCCGACGGCGGTTGAGGTACGCCCGCTTCAGACCCAAGTCAATCACGGGTCGGTGAAACGGGACTGTTATGCCGGAACGTGGTGGCCCGGAAGTCACAGGAGGGCGTCAGGGATCAAACCGGGTTCGCCTCATTGTACGTCCGCTTCACGCGCGACCCATGCGCCAAGGCGCAGGTTGCCAATGGTCACGCGTCGGAAGACATGTTGCAGCGGCTCGGAGACGGTCAGCCGCATTCTGGCCTTGGAAAGCGGCGCCGCGTCGACCAAAGGACGACTCGCAAACGCATTGCGGAATGTGATCCCCCCGCCAAAGCGGGTGATCATGGCGTCGCCATTGCGGTATGGCGCGTCGCTGGGTGAATACCGGGCTCGCCCGGGAATGCTGGGACCTTTCGGGCGATCCATAAGAGCAAAACTCACACGCATATGCTCCTGGCCCGCCTGCATGCAGCGCAGAATAACGTTCGTGCCGAACGGGCCGATGCTGGTGGCGCAGCGGGCGACGTCGGGGATCGCGATCTCGCCGCCCACAGCCGGAAGCTCGTAGGTCCCTTGCGGGCGGTGGATCGCCAGCGCGTAATCCAATTCCACCCGCATAGGCTGGCCTTCAT
>DATBCP010000395.1:0-6439 GCA_036270435.1 Rhizomicrobium sp.
AAAATCCTGCCCCAGGAACGGCACCAGCAGCAGGGAGGCCGCCACCGCCGCCAGAAAACCGAACACAAAGCGGCGGCGTCTGGTCATCGCCAGCGCCAGGAGGTTGCGATAGGCTTCGCGCATGTCGGCGAAGCCCCGCTCGAACCGCTTCTGCAGCCGGGCGAAGGCGTTGTTGCCCAGCGCAGCCTGTTCTTCGGAGTGGAGCTTGAGCAAATAGAGCGCAAGCGTCGGCACCAGGGTCCGCGACAGGACAAAAGAGGCGATCATGGCGAACACCACGGCCCAAGCCATGGGCATGAACAGAAAGCCCGCAACGCCCTGCAGCGAGAACATCGGCACGAAAGCGACGCAGATGCAGAGCAGCGAGACGAAGGCCGGCTGGGTGATCTGGAACGCGCCATCCAAAATGGCCTGGTAGACCGGCTTGCCCTGCTCCAAATGCCAGTTGATGTTTTCGATGGTGACGGTGGCGTCGTCGACCAATATGCCCACCGCCAGCGCCAGGCCGCCGAGGGTCATGATATTCAAGGTCTGGCCGGTCGCCCACAGCGCCATCAAGGCCGCCAGCACCGCCAGCGGGATCGAAGTGGCGATGATCACGGTGGAGCGCCAGCTGCCCAGGAACATCAGGATCATCAGGCTGGTCAGGCTGGCGGCGATGACGCCCTCGCGCACCACGCCATTGATCGCCGCCTTCACGAACAGCGACTGGTCCGACAGCACGTCGATCTTGAGGGCGGGCGGCAGCTGAAGCTTGAGCAGCGGCAGGACGGCCTTGACGCCATTGACCACGTCGATGGTCGAGGCCTGGCCGTTCTTGAGCACGGTAGACAGGACGGCACGCGCGCCGTCCACATGCACGATATTCTGCTGGGGCGTGTTGCCGTCGCGCACATGGCCCACATCGCGCAAATAGACCGTGCCGCCATTGACCGTCTTTATCGGCAGGTCGTTGATGCCTTCGATCGTGTCGGCGGCGTTGTTGAGCTTGGCGACATACTGGTAGCTGCCGATCTTGATATTGCCGGTCGGCACGATCTGGTTCTGGTTGGCGAAGGCGTTCTGCACGTCGATGGCCGACAGTCCCCGCGCCTGCATCGCCTGGGGGTCCAGGTCGATCTGGATGGAGCGGTATTTGCCGCCATAGGAAAACGGCACCGCCGCGCCATATACCGTGGTCAGGCGGGGGCGGGCGAAGTTCTGCGAATAGTCCAACACCTGCTGCTCGGACAGCGAAGCCGAGGAGAAGGCCATTTGCAGCACCGGCACGGTCGAGGCGCTGTAATTGATGATGAAGGGCGGCTGGGTGCCCACGGGCATCTGGCGGATGCCGGTCTGGGCGGAGGAGGTGACCTGCGCGGTGGCCAGGCGAATGTCGACATTGGGTTGGAAATAGATCTTGATGATGCCCAGTCCCTGCATGGACTGGCTCTCGGAATGCTCCACGTCATTGACGTTGTTGGAAAGGAAGCGCTCATAGCTCGCCACGATGCGCGAGCCCATCTCGTCCGGGGACAGACCGGAATAGTTGAAAGCCACCCCGAGCACCGGAATGCCGATATTGGGGAAGATGTCGGTGGGGGTCTTGACCGCCGCCAGCGGCCCGAAGATCAGGATCATCAGGGCCATGACGATGAAGGTATAGGGGCGGTCCAGCGCGACCTTGACGAGCCAGGTCATCGCCCTGCCACTGCTGGAAATTTGTCTGTCATCGCAAGCCCTTGCCGGAACGTGGACAGATTATAGCGGTAAAATGAGGGGCCGTGACCTATGGGGTTGTCGCAAGCTGTCGCATCGCCCCTCCGGCCTTCGCTGCCTGTCGGGTACTCGCCGTGACCGGCTCGCACCCTCGGTTCAGCTACGGCCACCTCCCCATCGGAGGCGCGCTATCGCGCGCCCTGGGGAGGTAGGCCGGCGCTCGCTTCTTGGCGTGGGCCGACCTGGGGTCACTATATTCCATAGACATAATAGGATATTCTCCCCGCATGATTTCCCAGAAAGCCCCTTACGCCTTGCGTGCCCTTTTGTACCTGGCGGCCCGTGGCGATGGCGCGCCGGTCCAGATTTCCGAAATCGCCGAAAGCGAGAAGATTCCGCGCAAATTCCTGGAGGCCATCCTGTTGGAGTTGAAGAAGACCGGGATCGTGCGCAGCCATCGTGGCCGCGCCGGGGGCTACGCCCTGGGCAGGCCGGCCAAGGACATCAGTTTTGCCGATGTCTTGCGGGTCACCGATGGGCCCCTGGCCCTGAGCCCCTGCGTCAGTGTCATGGCCTACCGCAAATGCGATGACTGCTTCGAGGAAAGCGTTTGCGCCATCCGCAGGGCCTTGCTGGCCGCCCGCGATGCCACGGCGGAAATCCTGGAATCTCGGAATTTGGCCACTGCGGCCCAGCAGCTGCGGCGTTCCGGCGCTTTGTAAACCATCCGCGTCGCGCACTCCAATCGGTCCGTCGCTAGCGACAGCGTGAGTAGCGACACCGATTGGACCGGCAAGCCGGTCGTGCCTCGCTCCGCTGGACCATTTCGTCCGCCTTCGGCGGACCGTTCCTCACCCATCCGCTAGGGCCATGACCTGCCTCCCCCTTTTGCGCAAAGCGCAAGAGGTGGCCGCGACGGCGTGATAGTCGAGGCCAGGGAGTTCAAAAAATAAAGGCGATCGCCTTTGCCACCGCTTCGGCGACCTTGATGCCGTCGACGGCCGCCGAGAGTATGCCGCCGGCAAAACCCGCGCCTTCACCCGCCGGAAAAAGGCCGGGCGTATTAGGGCTTTGAAAATCCGCGCCGCGTTGGATGCGGATGGGCGAGGAGGTGCGGGTTTCCACCCCGGTCAACACCGCGTCGGAACGGTCGAAACCTTTGATCTGGCGGCCGAAGGCGGGCAGCGCCTCGCGGATCGCGGCGATGGCATAGCCCGGCAGGCAGGCGGAGAGGTCGGTCGGGGTCACGCCGGGGCGATAGGACGGGATCACCTCGCCCAGCGCGCTTGATGCTTTTGCGGCGATGAAATCGCCCACCAGCTGGGCCGGCGCCGCATAGGTTGCGCCCCCGGCCGCGAAGGCCTGGCTTTCCCAATGCCGCTGCAAGGCGATGCCCGCCAGCGGGTGATCGGGATAATCCTCGTCCGGCGTGATGCCGACCACGATGCCGGCATTGGCATTGCGTTCGTTGCGGGAATATTGGCTCATGCCATTGGTGGCTACGCGGCCCACTTCGCTGGTGGCGGCCACCACCGTGCCGCCGGGGCACATGCAGAAACTGTAGACGCTGCGGCCGTTCCTCGCGTGATGCACCAGCCGGTATTCGGCGGCGCCCAGCGCGGGGATCGAGCGGCCAAAGCGCGCTTTGTCGATCAGGCCTTGGGGATGTTCGATGCGAAAGCCGATGGAGAAGGGCTTGGCCTGGATGGCGACGCCACGCTCATACAGCATGGCGAAACTGTCGCGGGCGCTGTGGCCCAGGGCCAGGACCACATGATTGCTGCGGATTTCTTCGCCGTTTTCCAGTTTCACGCCGGTGAGTTGGCGAGCTTGGTTCAGCAGAAGGTCCGCGACCTTGCTTTGGAAACGGTACTCGCCGCCCAGGCTTTCGATGGTTTCGCGCATGCTCTCCACCATGGTCACCAGGCGGAAGGTGCCGATATGGGGATGAGCTTCGGTGAGAATCTCTTCCGGCGCGCCGGCCTTGACGAATTCGGTCAGCACCTTGCGTCCCAGATGGCGCGGGTCCTTGATCTGGCTGTAGAGCTTGCCGTCGGAAAAGGTGCCGGCGCCGCCTTCGCCGAACTGGACATTGGATTCCGGGTTGAGCACCGAACGCCGCCACAGGCCCCAAGTGTCCTTGGTGCGTTCCCGCACCACCTTGCCGCGTTCCAGGATGATGGGACGAAAGCCGGACTGGGCCAAGATCAAAGCGGCGAACAACCCGCAAGGTCCCGCTCCGATCACCAACGGGCGCTGGAACTGGCGCGGCGCATGGGCGACGAATTTGTAGTCCATGTCGGGTGTGGGGCGTGCGTCCCTGGGCGCGCGGCTTTCATCCTTCAGGGTGACATCCACGGTGTAGATGATGAAAATCGCGTTCTTGTTGCGGGCGTCATGGGCGCGCTTGAAGATGCGCCAGTCCAGCAACGCGTCCGCCGGCAGTTTGAGCCGTTTCAGGATCGCGGCCTTGAGCGCGTCCGGGCGGTGGTCCAGCGGCAGCTTGATGTCGGTCAGGCGCAACATGGCGCCCGACTTAGTGGGTTAGAAACGCAACTTCAACCCAAGCTGGAAGGATACCGGTTGACGCGAGGTCAGCGTGCGCGGATCGCTGAGCGCCGGGCTGATAAGGCCCGCCGTGTCCGAAGGATCGAAATAGGCGCCATACAGCGCGTCGCGATTGTCGAACAAATTGTCCACCGTGCCGAACAGCTGCCAGGTGGCCCTGGGGTGCGCCCTGTAGGGGGGATGCGTCGAAGCCGTGAAAGCGCAGGTTCTGGAACAGGCCATTGCCCTGGACATCGCTGAGACTGACCCCGGCGGTCTGGGAGCCCAGCGCGGACAAAAGCGAACCGCCATGCTGCGCCGTCAGCTGATCGGGATCGAAGCTCTGCAGCGCGCCGGCTATCTTGTCGGCGGACAGGCCGATCTGGGAATTCGACAAAGTGCCCAGGACGACATGCTCTGTGGCAAGTTGCTGCGCGGACGCAAGTCCGGATGTGAGCGCCACGACAAGGCCGCTCCAGACAGCAATGCGTGTCAAGAAGTTTCCCCTTTTTTGCTCCATAGGGCAGGCGGCGGATGGATGCAAATTCCGCTTCCGCTAAGGGGCTTGCGGAAAAGGACAATCGCCAATTGGTCCGCTGTCGCATGGCGTTCGCACCAGCAACTTCACAAAGTGTTTCGGTGACGGTTTCGTGTTGACGCTGCCCCAATTCGGGCGCAGGGTTTTGGTGCCGAGAGAGAAGATTGCGACTGTCGCAGCACTTTCCCAAGGCGCCCATAGCGCGATGACTGGGGCATTCATGTGCCATTCGAGGATCGCGATCGATCCGGTGGAGACCGGATTTCTGGGGCAGCCGGAATGTCGCGCAAGATGCAATCTGCAAACCCGGCAGGCGAAACCCGTTTGCAGGAGGTTCCTTAATGGAAGAGACCCCACCGGAAAACAAACCGGGCTTCGCCTGATGCGGAGCCAAGGCCCGGATTAAAACACCGGACCTCCGCCTACAATTGAAACGGAACAATGGGTGAAAGCCCATAACGAGCGTCCGGCCTGATGTCGGACAAAAAAATCAAACAAGCCTCGCCAGCAATCTGGCGGGGCTTGTTTGCGTTATAGGGCGACAGCTTGGAATCTGTGGTCCAGTCGGTGCCGAATATGACAAGTCAGTTATGTTTTTCTTCACGCTTTCTTCTTTTTGCTTTGCAATATTTTGAAGGATTAAGAGGGGTTTCCCTTGGGCGGGGGCTGATTTATGGAGAGCCATGCAAAAATTTGCCTTGCTTCCGGCCGCCCTGCTTTGCGCCGGCCTTCTGGCTGGCTGCACCACCGCCCGCTCGACCGTGCCCCTGCGTTCCGCCAGCGAACAGCTGCTGATTTCCGCCGCGGCTGACCGTGCCGCGGCGCAACTTTCGCTGGGTATTCCCAAAGGGACCCGCATCTTTGTCGATACCCGCTATTTCCAGGGGTATGACGAAGGCTATGCCATCGCCGCCGTCCGCACCCAGATGCTCAAGAACGGATTGATGCTGGTGGATGATCGCACCCAGGCGGAAGCAGTGGTGCAGGTCTCGTCCGGCGCGCTCTCCACCGACCAGAAGTCGCTGCTGATCGGCGTACCGCAGTTGACCGTGCCTTATTATCCAGCGGGCAATTCGGTGACGGTGCCGGAAATCGCCTTGTTCAAGCAGGCCGAGGAAAAGGGCGTCGCCAAATTTGTCGCCACCGGCTATGACGCCAAGACCGGCAAGCTTTTGGCCACCACCGATCCGCGCTATGGCTTTGCCCACAATACCAACCATACCGTGCTGCTGTTCTTCTCCTGGGCAACCGGCGACGTGGTCCCGCCGGGGGTGGACCAGAATTCGCTGTCGTTTCATACGCTGACCAGCATGCTTCCGGGCAAAAACTAGGCGGCCGGCGCGGTTCTTTTGTGTCGTGGGGTGAGCCGCGTCATGCGAAGCATGTGAGCAGGTCCAGTGGACCTGCGAAAGCGGCGAACGCCGCGAGCTTGGACGAGCGGCCGTGGTAGCTCAGTATCGAGCCGCTTGCCCGGCGCTTCGCTTTCGCTCCGCGCGTTCGGCCCGCGAAATGGTCCCTCGGACCATTTCGTTCGCGCTGATCGCGCGAACCGGACCTCACCCTGCTCACGCCACAAAATTCCTCGCGCCGCATTAAAGATATTTCAGCGCGACAAAGCCCAATCTCAGCACAACGACGAATAAGATCAGAGCGAGC
>DATBCP010000396.1:0-1590 GCA_036270435.1 Rhizomicrobium sp.
ACCCCACTTGTATTCGTAACGCTGGGAAAGCGTCCAATCCGGAGTCTCCACCAACGTCTTGCCAGCCAGGTTGATCGGCGCGCCGCCCGCACCCACCAGGATGATGGCCAGGGGGCCGCCGCTGACACGGCTGTGGGTGTAAGAGGCCGAGGTGTAGACCGACAATTCCGGCATCAGCTGCACATTGGCTTCCGCATCCACGCCGGCCACGTTCACCGAACCGATATTGCGGTCGATGCTGATGCCCTGCTCCTGGTCGAAGCTGGTGACAATGCGGTTCTTGAACTGGGTGTTGTAGAGGGTGACCGAGCCCTGAACCGTATCGGTGGTGTAGCGGTAGCCGACATCGTAGTTGGTGGACGTTTCCGGATTGACCCGTGAGAAGCTGGAATAGACACAGCCCGGAGCGTTGGGGTTGGCGACGCCATTGGTGACGCACAAGCCGTTGTTGCCGCCATTGTAGAGATTGTCGGTACGCGGCGCCGCCAGGCCCTGGGCATAGTCCACAAAGAACAAATGCGTCGGCCCGAAGGGCGAGAAGGTGATGCCGGCATTGGGCAGGACTTTGTTGAAATTCACCGTTTCCTGCGCCGGCGGCACCAGCAGGTTGGTGGTACTGCCCGGCAAGGTCACGGTGTTGTTCGAGCGCAGCGCCGAAGTCGGCAGGCCGCTGGTGCAGGTAGGAAAGCCTACGCCGCCAAAACCGCCGGCAAAGGCGCCGGTGACCTGCAGGTAACACAGCTGGTTCAGGTCGCGCGTCATGAAGGGCGAACGTACGCCGGCGCTGACATGCACCATGTCTTCCCAGAAATTGCCTTCATAGTCGAAGGCCACCTGGTTCACGAAAGCGTGGCTGCGGCGGTCGCGGCCGCGCAGCGGCGTGCCGTCCGCCGCCAGGACCCGGCCATTGATGTCGCGATAGCCGCCGAAGGGATCAACCGGGCGGCCGGTAGAGTCCAGGAAGCTGTATTGGCCGGTCTGGCGGTGGAAGCCGAAGTCGCCGGTATAGGCCAGCTGCACCGTATGGTCTTCGGTGATCCGCCACACCAGCGAGGTGTTGAGGCCATAGCGGATGGTGTTGGTGTTGTTGGGGCTGTAAACGCCGACATTGTCCAGCACGTCGCCGTCACCATTGAGGTCCCGGCCGACAATGCCGGCGACCGAGCCGGCCAGACGCGGATCGGTTTCGCTGAGGGAGGTATAGCCGCCGCCATTGGCCAGCACATATTGGATGCTGGGGTCCACCGTCAGCGACAGCGAATCGCTCAGGTGGAACAGCGAGGACAGGCGGACATTGCCGGTATCCGAGGGATTGATGCGGACCGCATAAAAACTGGAGCACTGCGCGTCATTGTCCGCCACCCCCGGGTTGGCCACGCGGGTGCAGGTGGGTGCCTCGTCAAATTTGAGTCCGAAGCCAAGGACATTGTTGACGGCGCCTGTGCCGGTGAAACTGCCGCTGGGCGAATAGGCCAATGTCGGGGCGCCGGGGCCGCCGGGCACCAGCGGAAAGGGCGTGACACCCGTCAGTGTGCCATTCACGGTCTGCAAGGTGGATACGGTGGGATAGAAGGAGGGGTTGTTGTAGAA
>DATBCP010000397.1:0-11765 GCA_036270435.1 Rhizomicrobium sp.
CCAAGCTGCCGACCATCGCGGCCATGGCCTTCAAATATTCCACCGGTCAGCCCTTCGTCTATCCGCTGAACAAGCTGGGCTATACCGAGAATTTCCTGCGCATGACCTTCTCGGTCCCGGCCGAGGAGTATGTGGTCAATCCGGTGCTGGCCAAGGCGCTGGACACGATCTTCATCCTGCATGCCGATCATGAGCAGAACGCCTCGACCTCGACGGTGCGTCTGGCCGGTTCCTCGGGCGCCAATCCCTTCGCCTGTATCGCCGCCGGCATTGCCTGCCTGTGGGGCCCCGCCCATGGCGGCGCCAACGAGGCGGCGCTGAAGATGCTGATGGAAATCGGCACCGTCGACAAAGTCCCGGAATATGTGAAGAAGGTGAAGGACAAGACCCAGGGCATCCGCCTGATGGGCTTTGGCCATCGCGTCTACAAGAATTACGACCCGCGCGCCAAGGCGATGCAGGTCCAGGCCCATGCCGTGCTGGACGAGCTGGGGCTGCATGACGATCCGCTGCTGAAGGTGGCGATCGAGCTGGAGCGCATCGCGCTGCAGGACGAATATTTCATCGAGAAGAAGCTCTATCCCAATATCGACTTCTATTCCGGCATCACGCTGAAGGCACTGGGTTTCCCCACCTCCATGTTCACCGCCTTCTTCGCGCTGGCCCGCACCGTGGGCTGGATCGCCCAGTGGAAGGAGATGCTGGAGGACCCGCATCAGAAGATCGGCCGCCCGCGCCAGATCTATACCGGCCCGACCGAGCGCGCCTACGTGCCGATGGCGAAGCGGAAGTGAGCGACCGGCGCGCATAGCGCACGAGCATGTCCAGCGGAGCGAAGCACGACGGGCATGCCGGGCAAATCGGTCCGGCAGCCTGTTGTGACGATGCCCCGACGAAAGTTCCAGGTGTAGCCGCCGGGTTGCCCGCTCACTCTATTTGTCCGAAAAACGCGAACTTGATGACTCGGGCCAGCACAACAAAGGCAGAGGGGTCATGATCTATGTCGATATTGATCGCATAGTCGATGGCGTAGCCCGGTTTTCCTCGCAAGGCTTTCAGCCTGGCAGCTAAGTGATGCGAGCCGGTCCTCGTGCCAGGCCGTGTACTTCGCATCTGCGCATGGAGAATGATCATTGCACTGTTCCAATCGATGCCAACTCGATAGGCTGGAAGAAACACTGGCGATAGCCAACGAAACCTCCGGGGAAATAGAAATGAAGTTCGCGTTGGAAATGGCCTGGGCGTTGCCTCATTCCATTAGAGAGCCGGTTATTTCGAAATTCCTGCTCCCGCGTCTCGCCGGCCGGTCGCTCGCCGTGAAAACCAGGGACGGCTTCACTCTTTGGTGCGACCCCTCAGATTTCATTCAAAACACGGTGCTCAGAAGTGGCGTCTGGGACCATGAGGTGGCAGATGCCATTCGAAAGCATCTTAAGCCGGGGCAGCTTTTCTGTGATATCGGCGCCAATATCGGCTATTTCAGCATGCTCGCCGCGCATCTCGGCGCAAGGGTTGTTGCTTTCGAACCGCAACCAAGCTGCGCGGAAGCGTTCCGCCGGAATGCCTCGATTAACGGCTTCAAAAATACCATTCTGCACCAGTTGGCGCTGTCCATCGAAGAAGGAGAAGCAATCCTCTATCTCGAAGGAGACCAGAACACAGGCGCGGCGTCCCTCCATACCAGATCGGGGGAAACAATTGCGGTCAAGACGCGCCGCTTGGATGACGTCCTCACCGAGAAGCCGCATTTGATAAAAATGGACATAGAAGGAGCCGAGGTTCGCGCTCTTGAGGGGGCATCTCGCATTTTGACCGGCCCTGATCGTCCGCCAGTGATCTGCGAAGTCTCGGAGTTCAGCTTACGCCAGTTGGGCAACTCCAAGGACCAGTTGTTCGATTTGATGGGTGGCCATGGTTACAGGGCGGAGATTATTTCAAGGATTCGCCGGTCCAATGCGGTTACCCATGCCGTCTACTTCCAGTACGATGTGCTTTTCCAGCCGATTGATTAAACAAAAGCCCGCCGTTTTCGCGGGCGGGGCCAAGTTCGCTCGTCCGGCTGCATCGGAGGATGGCTAGCCGGCGCAATGAGGCCTTTTCCGAATTGCCCCGGACGCTGATATCGATGGCCGCCTGGTGCATAACTCGAAAGTGTCGGAGATGTGGCCGTCCCCAAGGTCAAGCCGGGCGATGGACAAACTCCAACAACACCCTGGCCGCGCGCAAGGAGGGTGACACGTCGCCCTCGCCGAGCAGCCGCCCGAAATCCTTCATGGCTTCGACTTGAGCTTCGCGTGCATCGGGTTCGCGAAACAGCCGTTCGACCGCCGCCGCCAGATTTTCCGGCGTACAGCGTGACTGCAGGAATTCCGGACCCGCTTCCCGCTCCAGCAGGATGTTGATCAGGGTGATGTGAGTCACCGTCATCAGGAATTTGGAAAGGAAAAAGGTCAGCCCGCCCACCTTATAGCCGACCACCATGGGCGTATGGGCCAGCGCCAGCTCCGCCGTTACCGTGCCGCTTGCCGCGAGCGCCACATCGGCGGCGTCGAAAGCCGCATACTTGTCCGCTTCACCCTCAACGACATGCAGCGCTGTGGGCCAACCGGCGGTCGCCGCGCGCACCTTGGCCGCGACATGCGGCACGGTGGGCAGCACCGTCACCAGGCCCGGAATTTTTCCCGCGAGAATTTTCACCGTGTCACGGAACACCGGCAGGATAAATCGGATCTCACTGGTGCGGCTGCCTGGGAGCAGCGCCAACAACGGCGCATCCGCCCCGACCTCCAGCCGTGTCCGCAATGCGTCACCGCCGCCAATCTTGGCCGCCCGCTCGATCACCGGATGGCCGACAAAAGCCGCACGCAATCCATATTTCTCGAAAAACGGCACTTCGAAGGGAAACAACGCCAGCACCAGGTCGAAATACTGCGCCATTTTGCGCGCCCGATAGGCGCGGCTGGCCCAGACCTGGGGCGCGACATAGTCCACGGTGCGGATGGACGGATCGGTCTGCTTGATGCCTTGGGCCACCCGATGGGTGAAATCGGGACTGTCGATCACCACCACCACATCCGGTTTGGTGCGGACGGCGAATTCCACCGCCTGGTTGACGCGTTTGAGGATTTTCGGAATGGCGGGCACCACTTCGCGCAGGCCCATGACCGCGGTCGCATCCAGCGGATAAAGGCTTTGAAGGCCTTCGCGCGCCATCGCCAATCCACCCACGCCGCTGAAGCCTATCCGGCTTCCGGCAAGCTGCTTAAGACCCGCCATCAGTTGCGCGCCCAGCGCGTCGCCGGACGGTTCGCCGCAGACAAGCATCACGTTGAGCTGCTTTGATTGCGCCTCCGCGCCGTCCTTTGTTTGCGCGTCTGCGGGCGCATCCGCGCCGTCCTTTGTTTGCGCGTCTGCTGACGCATCCGCGCGGTGTGTCACGGCTTTACGCCGACCACGAACAGGCGTTGCCGGTCGGCTTCCGCCGCCACCGCCTGCTTGTCCAGGATCAGGGCCGCGCCGGCTTCCACCGCAATACCGGCGAGGTAAGCGGCCGCCGCATTTTTTACCGTCTCGACCCCAACCACCGGCATGTCGGTCTTGGCGTCCTGGGTGGGCTTGAGCGCCTTGGCCAGCACGCCCCGCCGCTTATCCGCTGTGCCGCGCAAAGTCTCGCGCAGCGCGGGAATACGCGACAGCATGGCGTCGGTGCCTTCGGCAGCTTCCACCGCCAAGGCCAGGCCTTCACATACCACCGCCGCCTGGCCCACATCCAGCGCACCCAACGCATGCACGATCCGGAAGGCGTGTTCGATGTCGGCGCGCTGTTCGGCGTCCGGCGCGATTTGGCCCAGCGCCCCTTCCTCCGCCACCAGGGAGGGCGCGGCTTGCGCCACGCTGACCGCGCGAAGGCCTTCGTCTTCGCAAATGCCGACAATGAAACGCAGCAGCGCGTCATCGCCTTTCTTGGCCGCGGCGATCGCCTTGGGCAGCAACAAGACCCCCTTGGCATCCAGCTTCATCTCACTGAATTTCGGCCGGTCAACCCGTCCCGCCAGCAGCACCTCGCCCGTGCCCGCGGCTTTCAAGGCCTTGATGATGCGCCCAGGCTCGCCGGGCGAAAGGAATTCGTGGGGGAAATCCTGCACCCAATTTTCCGTGATGCTGCCCAACAGCGGGACCACAAAGACCGGGCGCCCACTAGCGCGGGCCGCATGCGCCACGGCGCGCGGCAGCTCGCCGCCACCGGCGATCAGGCCCAAGGTACCGCCGCTCATGACTCGTCTCCGCGCCGGCGCGCCAGGCACAGTTCCTGTTTGGCCTCGGCCAGGATGAAGTCCACCATCTCACCCACTTCGGTGATGTGCGGATAACGGTCGCGCGCCATGCGGGCACGGTCGGCCAGCCGGCCTTCTTCGCCGTAGAATACCAGGCGGAAGGTGGCGCGCATGGCGTTGATGATATCGCGCGAAAGCCCGCGCCGTTTCAGCCCCACCAGATTGAGGCCGGCCAGCTCGACATGATCGCCGAAGGCCATGGCATAGGGGATCACGTCGCGATTGACCCCGGTCAACCCGCCGATCATGGCGCCCTTGCCGACGCGGCAGAACTGCTGCACCGCCGCCAAGCCGCCGAAGATCACGCCATCGCCGATCTCCACATGCCCGCCCAGCGCCACCGAATTGGCGAAGGTGACGCCGTGGCCCACGCGGCAGTCGTGACCGACATGGGAATTGGCCATGAAATAACCATTCATGCCAACCTTGGTCAGGCCGCCGCCCTTGCGGCTTCCCACATGCATGGAAACCATTTCGCGCAGCACGCAACCGGCGCCGATCTCAAGCCGCCCTTCGGTGAAGTCATTGCCGCGGATCTGGCCCTCGCCACCCAGCGCCACGCCGGGAAAGAGATCGCAACGCGGTCCCACCTGGGTGATGCCGGTCACGGAGACATGGGAATGCAGCCTGACGCCCTCCTCAAGGCGGACGCGGGGACCGACATGGCAGAAAGGACCGATCTCGACGTCCGGGCCGATGACGGCGCCCTCCTCGACCACCGACGAGGGATGGACACTCGGCGCGGTCCTTTTGGGCCGGGAGTTCGTCGCGCCTTCGCTCATGTACTTCTTGTACACATCGCCTGGCGCTCCTGCTCACGCCCCAAAAATCCTCGCGTCTTCATCCGGCCGGGCCGTCATGGATCGTGGCGCTGAACTCTGCCTCGGCACAGAGATCCTCGCCGACAAAGGCCTGGCCGCCGAATTTCCATATCGGGCCGCGCTGCGCGACCTTCTTCACCGGCATGCGCAACAGTTCGCCCGGCACGACAGGCTTGCGGAAACGCGCCTTTTCTATGGTGAGAAAATAGACGGCGGGCCCTGTTGGCTGGTTCAGGCTGTGCACCACCAGGGCACCGGCGGTCTGGGCCATGGCCTCGACGATGAGGACGCCGGGCATCACTGCGCGTTCCGGAAAATGGCCCATGAAGAAGGGCTCGTTGATGCTGACCGCCTTGTAGCCGGTGGCGCTTTCATACGGAACGATGTCCGCCAGCTTTTCCACGAACAGCATAGGCGCGCGATGCGGCAGAAGCTTCTTGATCTGCTCGACGTCCAAGGTCGCGGGCAAGGTCGCGGGCAATGTCGCGGGTTCAGTCATTCCGATCCTGTTTGCGCTGCCTGGCCAGGCGGGTCACCGCATGAATTTCGCGGGCCCATTCTCTTACAGGTTTCGCGGGTGCGCCGCCATAATCCTGCCCGCCCTCCAGGAAGATGCTGGAGCCGGTACCGGCACGCGCGCCCAGCCGCGCCCGCGTACCGACGCGCGTGTGATCGCCCAGTCCCACCTGTCCTGCCAGCACCACGCCGTCTTCCAGCACCACGCTTCCCGCCAGCCCGGCCTGGCCCGCGATCACGCAATGGCGGCCGATCTGGCAATTGTGGGCGATCATGATCAGGTTATCGATCTTGCTGCCTTCACCGATCACAGTATCGCCCAGGGCGCCACGGTCGATGGTGGTGGCCGAACCGATCTCCACATCATCCTGCACGATGACGCGGCCCAGCTGCGGGACTTTGAGATAATCCTCGCCGCTGGTGGCAAAGCCAAAACCGGGCTGGCCGATCTGCGCGCCCGGCAAGATGACGACGCGATCCCCGATATAGGCATGGCTGATGCAGACATTGGCACCGATCTCGCAATTGCGGCCGATGGCGACGCCGGGCCCGATCACCGTGCCGGGACCGAGCCGCGTGCCATCGCCGATTTCGGCGGCCGGCCCTATCACCACAAAGGGCGCCAGTTCCACGCCGCGGCCCAGCCGGGCGGACGGCGAAATAGCCTCCCTTTGCCCCCAGCGCGGTTGCGAATGCTCGGGATAAAAAAGAGCGCCAACCAAAGCAAAAGCGCGGCCGACGGACGCCACTTCCAGCACAATCATGCCGGCGGGCGCGGCGGGCCGCTTGCCCCCCGCACCGACCAGACACACGCCGGCTTGCGAGGCGGCGAATGCCGGCCGCAAGGCGGCGGCGCCGGAGTAAAAACTTATGTGCTGCGGGCCGGAGCCCGAAAGATCGGCCAGGTCAAAAATTTCCAGGCCGGGGTTAGCACCGGAAGGAACCGCGACCCCAACGCCTTCGCAAATCCGCGCCAGCGCGAAGGGCCCGCGATTTTGGAAGAAACGGGGATCGGCCATGGGGCGGCTCTTTGGCGCCTGACAGCGCTATTTCTTGGGGGCGGCGGGCACAGGTGCGTTCAGGTTCACCTTGTAGGAGGGCAGTTTCTGGTTCAACCGGTTGATGGCGTCGCCCGTGATGTCGAACGCACTGTTGTTGGCGAATACGACCGCCTGCTTGTCCAGCACCAGGTTGGCGCCGCGTTCCTTGACCAATTGCTGCAGGATCGGCCCCAACTGCTGCTCCATGGCCGCGCGTGCTTGTCCGAACGCCACCTTGAGCTGCTCGTCCTTGCGCTGGGCGGCGCCCTGCAGCGCTTCCTCCTTGGCGCGGAAAGCGTCCAGCCGCTTCTGCTTCACATCGGGCGCCAGGATCGCCACCTGCTGCTGGAGATTGCGTCCTTCCGCCTGAAGCGCCTTGCCCTGGGATGACAGATCGTTCTTGGCCTGGTTGGCATAAGTCTGCATCTGCTTGGCGATATCCTGCCCCACCTTGGAAAATTGCATAATGGCGGCGCGGTCGATCACCACGATCTTGGCCTGGGGCGGGTCGGCCAGCACCGGCGTCGCCATGATCGGAAAAACGGTGCCCGCGAGGGCGAGCATGAGGAGGGTCTTCTTCATCTTAGTATCCTGTGGCAGTGCTGAAATGGATGATCTGGGGTCGATCGTAATTCGTCTTAGCATAGGGCAGTCCGAGGTCGATTTGGACCGGGCCGAAGGGCGATTTCCATGTGACGCTGATACCGGCCGAGCCGCGGAAGGCCAGATTGTCCTTCACGCAGGTCCCGATGCCCGAATATTGCGCCCCTGTGCAAATCCGGGGGCCCCCAAGCGTATCCAACCGGCCCATGGTGCCGAAATCCGTGAACAAGGACAGGCCGACACCGTAGCTTTCCGGTACCAGCGAGGGGAAGCGCATCTGGGCGGTGCCGATGGCGCGCACCGTGCCGCCCAGGGCGCCGGTATTGTTCGGGGCGACGATATCGCGTGGACCGACGCCGGCCAGGGCAAAGCCGCGGAAGGTGTCGCCGCCATCGAAAAAGCGCTCAAAGAACGGCACGGTGGAGCCGTTATAGCCGGTGATGTAGCCCAGTTTGCCACTTAGGCTGGCGATCAGCCCGCCATCCAGCAGCGGCGTA
Source organism: Rhizomicrobium sp. (assembly GCA_036270435.1). Taxonomy (GTDB): domain Bacteria; phylum Pseudomonadota; class Alphaproteobacteria; order Micropepsales; family Micropepsaceae; genus Rhizomicrobium. The sequence continues at coordinate 7,812 of DATBCP010000397.1, forward strand.
TAGGTCGCGAAGTTGGCGCTGGTGTTGAGGAATTTCAGGTTACCGGTGACGCCGGCAAATTGCTGGCTGAAGGAAAAGGCCGATCCGCTGGTCGGCTTCCGGACATCATCCAGGTCGTTATAGGAATAGACAAAGCCGAAGATCGAGCCGTTGGTCGAACCGGCGGCAAGCTGCACGTCCAGCGGCGCGCCGGAATAGGGGCGCACGTCGGAGATCAGATACTGATAGGTCAGCGACACCGAGCTATATTCCGAGATCGGGAAACCCAGCCTGAGCACGCCGGCGGTTTGGCTGCTCTGATAGGTTGCCTGATCGAAATTGGTCTGGGTCTGATAGATATCGAACCCCGCCGCCAGTTCCCGGCCCAGGAAATAGGGCTCGGTAAAGCTGAACAGCGCCTGTTTGGTGATATAGGAGGCCTGCAGCGAGATGCGCAGATTCTGTCCGCGCCCGAACCAGTTGGTGTCGGTATAGCTGACTTCGCCAAGCAGCGAGGTGGTCGAGGAATAGCCCAGGCCCACTTGCAGCGAAGCGGTGGATTGTTCGGTGACATCGACCGTCAGGTTGGTGCGGTCGGGCTGGCTGCCGGGCACATTCTTGACTTGCACGTCCTTGAAGAAGCCCAGGCTGCGGATGCGGGTACGCGAGCGGTCGATCAGCACGCGGTTGAAGGCGTCGCCTTCCTGAAGGCGGAACTGGCGGCGGATGATGCGGTCCAGGGTGCGGGTATTGCCGGAAATATTGATCTTTTCGATATAGACGCGCGGGCCCTGCACGATCTCGAATGCCATATCGATGGTGCGGGTTTTCGGGTTGCGCTTCAGCCGCGGATGGACATCGGCAAAGGCATAGCCCCTGGTGCCGGCGGCGTTGGTGAGGGCGTCGATCGCCTTTTGCACAGCCTCCTGGGAATAGATGTCACCCATTTTCGGGTCCACCAGGGGACGAAGCTGGGCGGCCGGCAGTTCGCGGATCTTGGAATCGATGGTGATGTTGCCGAACTTGTAGCGCAACCCCTCGTCCACCGTGAAGGTCAGGTAAAAGCTGGTGCGGTCGGGGGTGAGCTGTGCCACCGCGCTCAACACCTTGAAGTCGGCATAGCCGCGATTGATGTAGTAGCGGCGCAAGGATTCCCGGTCGAATTGCAGCCGGTCGGGATCGTAATTGTCATTGCTGGCAAGGAATTTCCACCAGCGGCTTTCCTCGGTCGCGATCTGGCCTTTCAGCGTGTCGCTGTCGAATATCTTGTTGCCGACGAAATTGATCTTGCTGACGCCGGTGGTGGGACCGTCGGTGATGGAGAAGATCAGGTCGACGCGGTTCTGCGGCCGCTGGATGATCTGGGGGTCGACCTTGGCGGCGAATTTGCCGTTGCGGCGATAGAGTTCAATGATGCGCTGGACGTCGGCCTGGACCTTGGCGCGGGTGAAAACGGCGCGCGGCTTGATCTGCACTTCCTTGGTGAGGTCCTTGTCCGAGACCTTGGAATTGCCCTCGAACACCACCTGGTTGACGATGGGGTTCTCGGTGACGCGGATGGTCAGGGTGCCGGTCGCGTCGTCGAAACCGGTGTTGACGTCGGAGAACAGGCCAGTGGCGGTCAGCGCCTTGAGAGCGGTATCCACATCGGCGGGCGTGTAGGCGTCGCCTTCGCGCACCCCGATATAGGTCAGGACCGTGCCCGGCTCCACCCGCTGGGTGCCGCGCACCACGATATGCTGGATGATGCGCGGCACCTCGGTTACCGGCGCGATCTGGGCGGCCGGATTGGCGGCGGCGGCGGCGGCCGCATTGTTGGGCTCGTTGCCGGCCGGCTGAGGGGTTTGGGCCTGCTGATTCAGTTCCTTGGCGCGCTCGGCCGCGCCCGGACGCACCTGTGCGCCAGAAGGAACGGAGGCCAGCGCCAGACAGACTCCGGCGGAGGTGGCGCGCAACAGCCTGCTTCTAAGCCACAATCTCCGCATCCCGGTTTCGGTCAACTCGTCTTGGGTCCGCGCGCGGACGCCTGGTTTTCAGAAAAGATTCAGCCGAACCAGGTCATTCCAGGTCGTCAGGAGCATCAGCCCCAGTACCACAACCAGCCCAAGCCGGAATCCAACGTCCTGGGCCCGCGCGCCAAGCGGACGCCCCAAAACAGCTTCGCATGCATAGTACAGAAGATGCCCGCCGTCGAGCAGTGGAATCGGAAAAAGATTGGCCAACCCGATGCTTACAGAAAGGACAGCTGCCAGATTGAGCAAGGCCAAAAAGCCGAAATCCGCCACCTGGCGCGTCATATTGGCTATGCCGACCGGCCCCCGGAGCTGATCGGGGGACGCATGCCCCGCGATCATCTGGCCGATTCCCAGGAACGTGTTTTTGAGGATATCCCAGGTCTGCGTACAGCCTGCGGCAAAGGCGCCCACCGGCCCGTAATGGATCTTGGTCAAGGGCGCCTTGGGATTGGGACGCACCCCGATCACCATCTGGCTGGTGTCGTTGCCCAGCATGTCCTTGATCTTGGTCAGCCTGGGGGAGATCCACAGTGTGAGATCCTGGTTGCCGCGATGAATGCCGACCTTGAGGGGCGAGCCTCCGCTGACGGAAATAATCTCCGGCAGCTGTTGGAAGTCGGTGATGACCGTGTCGTCGATCTGGGTGACCCGGTCGCCGGACTTGATGCCGGCGGCTTCCGCGGGGCTTCCCTTGGTCACCTCGCCGATGACCGGCGCGATGACGGTATGGCCCGCATAGAGCGTCAGCCCAGTCAAGATCACGATCGCCAGCAGGAAATTGGCCAGCGGGCCGCTGGCCGCCACCAAGGCGCGCTGATAAATCGGCTTGAACAGCAAGGCGCCCTCGCGCTCCTCCGGGGTCATATTGGCTGCGGCCTCGGCGTCGGGCTGCGAGGCGGCGTTCATATCGCCGGCGAACTTCACATAGCCGCCAATGGGCAGCCAGCTCACCTTCCAGCGCGTGCCCAGACTGTCTGTCCAGCCGAAGATTTCCTTGCCGAACCCGACCGAAAAGGTTTCGACCTTGACGCCAAACCGGCGCGCCACCAGGAAGTGCCCCAGTTCGTGGAAGAACACCACCGTGGTGATCACGAACAGGAAGGCGGGAAGGCCCAAGGGGGTCCAGGCAACCAGGTTTCGTATCGCATCCAGCATTTACGCACTCACTCTCTGGCAGATTTCTTCGGCCAGGACTCTGGCCCGCGCATCCGTACCCAACACGCTTTCCAAGTCGCCCGCGACCCCATTGCTGCCCACATCCTGATCCAGTGCCTGGGCGACCACCCGGGGAATGTCCAGGAAACCGATGCGGCGGTCCAGGAAGGCCTGCACCGCGATTTCGTTGGCAGCATTGAGCACGGTGGGCGCCAGCCCACCCGAGCGCATGGAATCGATGGCGAGGTTGAGCGCGGGAAAACGGTCATGCGCCGGGGGATGGAACACCAGGCTGCCGAGTTTGGCCAGGTCCAGCCGGCGCGAAGGCGACGGGATGCGGCGCGGCCAGCCCAAAGCATGGGCGATCGGGGTGCGCATGTCCGGCGCCGACAGATGCGCCATGGTGGTGCCGTCCTCATAGGAAACCAGGCAATGCACGATGGATTGGGGATGCACCACGACGGAAAGCTTTTCCGGCGGAAGGGCGAAAAGGAAATGGGCCTCGATCAACTCCAGCCCCTTGTTCATCAAGGTGGCACTGTCGAGGGAAATCTTGCGGCCCATCGCCCAGTTGGGATGGGCCACGGCTTCTTCCACCGTGGCGCCGCGCATTTTTTCCAGCGGCCATTCGCGGAATGGCCCGCCCGAGGCGGTGATGGTGACCAGATCGGCTTCGGAGGCATCGCCGGAACGCAGCACCTGGAAGATCGCATTGTGCTCGCTGTCCACCGGCAGGACCTGGGCGCCGGATCTTTCGATCGCGTCGTAGAACACCGCGCCGGCCGCCACCACACATTCCTTGTTG
>DATBCP010000398.1:0-3021 GCA_036270435.1 Rhizomicrobium sp.
GCGTTAAAATCCGGTCGGTTTCGTCCTTCTATGAGACCCCGGCTTGGCCCGATCCGGGACAACCGGCTTATGTAAATGCAGTGGCGGCCGTGGAAACCACGCTCCAACCTGTTGAACTGTTGACGCTTTTGCATGGAATAGAAACTGACTTCGGGCGGTTGCGTTCCGTGGCCAATGCGTCGCGCAGTTTGGATATTGATCTGTTGGACCATGACGGCAAGGTCATGACGGGCGGCATCACGCTTCCCCATCCCCGGATGCGCCAGCGTAGCTTCGTTTTGGTGCCCCTCAAGGAGATTGCGCCGGACTGGCGGCATCCGGTGACGGGCGAGGCGGTGACCGAGCTGCTGGACCGGTTACCCGACCGGAATGTTCCTCGCCGTATTTGAAAGACTGGCCAGGGTGGGGCAATTCTGCTATTCCCCCTCCAAATCCTGGGCGGCGGCGGCTTTTCGGGCCGCTAACCTATTGAATATGCTGCTAGTTGGCAACTTGAGATGAAGGATACCGAATGGCTCGCGTCACCGTCGAAGACTGCGTCGACAAAATCCCCAACCGCTTTGACCTGGTCCTGACCGCCGGTTTCCGCGCACGCCAATTGTCGGGCGGCGCCGAGCCCATGCTGGAGCGGGATCGCGATAAGAATCCCGTCGTGGCGCTGCGTGAAATCGCCGCCAAGCTGATCAAGCCGGAAGAGGCGAAGGAAGAATATATCCGCTCGCTCCAGAAGCATGCTGAAGTGGACGAGCCGGAAGAGACCCGTCCCGAGACTGATGATCGCGAGGACCCCGCGCACCGCCAGGTTACCGAGGAAGAGTTGTTGCGCGCTTTGACTACCGAGGCTCAGCGCCGTGCCGAACCGCAGCCGGAGCCGGAAGCGGATTACGAGGAGTGAGGAGCGGTCCGCCGTAAGGCGGACGAAATGGTCCAGTGGGCCATTTCGAGCGACGAACGCCGCGAGCTTGGGCGAGCGGCAGGTCGCCGCGATCGCGGTAATCCGCCGTTTTTGCCCTTTCGGGCTTAGAGCGGAACCCGGGAATTCCTATATACTGGGCCTATGAATGCCCCCACCCCTGACCCCGCGGCCCCCAAGGCCGTGACAGGTTCTGCCAACCCCGCGCCGGCCGGGGCGCCCCCGGCTGCGCCGGTCCGGCCAAGCCGCCGCCGGCTGATGCGCCAGACCGACCTGGTGGAACGGGTGCTGGCCTATGATCCCGACGCCGATGAGGCCTTGCTGAATAAGGCCTATGTCTATGCCATGACCGCTCATGGCAAGCAGTTCCGCGCCTCGGGCGATCCCTATTTCGCCCATCCGCTGGAAGTGGCGGCCATCCTCACCGACCTGAAGCTGGACGTGCCCACGATTGTGACGGCGCTGCTGCACGATACCATCGAGGACACGCTGGTCACCTATGAGGACATCCAGGAGAAGTTCGGGACCGAGATCGCCAATCTGGTGGATGGTGTCACCAAGCTGTCCCAGCTGGAAGTTTTTTCCGAGCGCACCAAGCAGGCGGAAAATTTCCGCAAGCTGATGCTGGCCATCACCAGCGACATCCGTGTGCTCTTGGTCAAGCTGGCCGACCGGCTGCACAACATGCGCACCCTGGGCTACATCGACAAGGCCGAGAAGCGCCGCCGCATCGCCCAGGAGACGGTGGACATTTATGCGCCGCTGGCGGGACGCATCGGCATGCAGAACATGCGCGAGGAACTGGAAGACCTGGCTTTCGCGGAACTCGACCCGGAAGCGCGCAATTCCATCGTCACGCATTTCGCCCGCCTGGACATGGTGGGTGGCGACCGGGTGGGGCGCATTGCCGACCAGATCAAGCGCCGGCTGGCCGAGCACGGCATGGAGGCCTGGGTCTATGGCCGGGGAAAGCGGCCCTTTTCCATCTGGCGCAAGCTGCAGACAAAGAAGCTCAGTTTTGAGCAGCTTTCCGATATCTTCGGCTTCCGCGTCATTGTTGGTTCCACTGCCGATTGCTACCGGGCGCTGGGCATCATCCATACCAGTTGGCAGATGGTGCCGGAGCGCTTCAAGGATTTCATCTCCACCCCCAAGCCCAATGGTTACCGCAGCATCCACACCACGGTGATCGGGCCGGAAAAGCAGCGCGTCGAGATCCAGATCCGCACCCAGGAAATGCATGACGTGGCCGAGCGCGGCGTCGCCGCCCATTGGCGCTATCGCGAACATGTGCCAGATGCCGGCCCAGGGAAAAACAACGACAGCGTCGCTTATGGCTGGCTCAGGGACATGGTGGACCTGCTGGAAAAGGGCGACAGCGCCGAAGAGGTGCTGGAACATTCGCGGCTGGCCATGTACCAGGACCAGGTCTTCTGTTTCACTCCCAATGGCTCGCTGATTTCCCTGCCGCGCGGGGCGACGCCGATCGATTTTGCCTATGCGGTGCACACCGACCTGGGCAACAGCGCGGTGGGCGCCAAGGTCAACGGCAACCATGTGCCGCTGCATACCCCGCTCAACAATGGCGACCAGGTGGAAATCATTACCATGCGGGATTCCTCGCCATCGCCCATGTGGGAGCAGTTCGTGGTGACGGGCCGCGCCCGCGCCGAAATCCGCCGTTTCCTGCGCCACGCCCAGCGTGACGAGCATGTTCGTTTCGGCAGGAAAATTTTGGAAAAGACTTTTGCCGACGAAGCGCGCGAACTGACCGAAAAGGCCATGGGAGAAGTGGCCAAGAAATTGCGCCTCTCCAAGGCCGAGGACATCTATGCCGATGTCGGACGCGGAGCGTTGCGGCCGCATGAAGTGCTGCAGGCGGTGTTCCCCGAGCTCAAACGGGCGGGGAAGGTGGCCAAGAAAGGGGCGGCTGCGGGCGGCGTGAAGCCGATCTCGATCCGCGGCCTCACCGAAGGCATTTCCTATACCTTGGGGCAATGCTGCCATCCCTTGCCGGGTGACCGCATCGTGGGCATCAACACGCCGGGCGAGGGGCTGGTGATCCATACCATCGATTGCGCCGAACTGGACAAGGCGCATGACATGAA
>DATBCP010000399.1:0-7365 GCA_036270435.1 Rhizomicrobium sp.
CAGATCGCCAAGGACCGGCTGCCGCTGGCAATGAAGCTGGAGGCAGACCGTCTCGCCAATCTGGACCTGTCGGATTCCCATGTCGGACCCGAACGCGATGTGGTGCTGGAAGAGCGGCGCATGCGGGTGGACAGCCAGCCCATGACCTTGATGAGCGAACAGATGCGCGCCGCGCTTCATCTGTCCCATCCCTATGGCCGCCCCGTGATCGGCTGGTCGGATGAAGTGCGTCGCATCGACCGCGTCTCGGCACAGGATTTTTACGACCACCATTATGCGCCCAACAATGCCATCCTGGTGATCGCCGGCGATGTGGCGGCCGACGAAGTGCGCAAGATGGCACAGGACGCCTATGGCAAGGTGCCGGCGCGCGAGCTTCAGCCGCGTGCCGAATTCACCGAGCCGCCGCGGCTGGCCGAGACCCGCATGACCGTCACCCGCTCCGATGCGCGGGTGCCCATCGTCATGCGCATCTATCGCGTGCCGTCTTATGCGCAGGGGCGGCCCGGCCAGGCGGAGGGGCTGGAGACCTATGCCCAGCTTCTGGGCGGCGACCAGACCTCCATTCTGTACCGGGTGCTGGTGGAACAGAAGAAACTCGCCACAGATGCGGGCGCCAATTATGACGGCCATGTCCGCGATGCGGGCGAATTCACGATCTATGCCGTGCCGCGCCCCGGCGTCAGCCTGGACGCGCTGGAAAAGGCGATGGATCAGATCTTGAGCGTCAACACCCTGGCCTTGCCGCGTGACAGCGATCTCAATCGTGCCAAGACCCAGCTGGTGGCCAGTGTCACCTATCGCCGCGACAGCCAACTCGCGCTCGCCAGCGCGTACGGCCAGGCACTGACCATCGGCCTGACGGTGGATGACGTGAATGAATGGCCCGCCCGCATCCGCGCCGTGAATGCGGAAGCCGTGCGCAAGGCAGCCCAGACCCTGTCGCGCAAGGACGCGGTCACCGCCCATCTGATTCCCGCGGGAGGAGGAGACAAATGAAGCGTCTTCTCGCTGCCTATGCACTGACACTGCTGGCCACAATGCCGGCGCTTTGTGTGTTTGCGCCGGTTCCGGCGCGGGCCGCCAGCATCCAGAACATCGACCTGGGCAGGGCGGCGCAGGTATGGTTTGCCGAGGACCACACCGTACCGATTATCTCCTTCAACATCTCGCTTCCCGCGGGCTCCGCCTATGATCCGCCGGGCAAGGCGGGATTGGCCTCCTTTACCGGCTCCATGATCGATGAAGGGGCAGGCGGGCTGGATTCCAAAGCCTTCCATGAGGCCTTGGCCAATCGCGCCATCTCCTTCAGCGCCCGCGCCGAACGCGATTATCTGGTGATCTCCGTTTCGACGCTGAAGGAGAATGCGCCCGAGGCGATGCATCTGTTGCAGCTGGCGCTGACCAGGCCGCGCTTCGATAATGAGGCTCTGACGCGGGTGCGGGCCCAAATCATCCAATCCCTGCAACAGGACCAGGCGGAGCCTCCGCGCATCGCCAGCCGCGGCTTCATGCGGGAATTTTTCGGCGGCCATGCCTACGCCCATCCCGTCGATGGCGAAATCGGCAGTATCTCCTCCATCACCGCACAGGATCTGCGCAACTTCGCCCGCAGCCATTGGGTCAAGAACGGCCTGAAGGTGGCGGCGGCCGGTGACATCACGGCGACCGCGCTGACCAAGCTTTTGGGAGACACTTTCCTGCCGGTTTCAGGCGCCCTGCCGCCGGCACTGCCCAATGTCGGGCGGCTGGGCGCGCCCGGTGTCCATGTTATCCCGCTGCCGGTGCCCCAGCCCACGGTCGCCTTCGGCCTTCCGGGCGTCATGCGCCGGGATCCGGATTTCATTCCCGGCTATGTCGCCAATTATGTCCTGGGTGGTGGCGGCTTTTCCTCCCGCCTGATGGAAGAGGTGCGGGTCAAGCGGGGCCTGACCTATGGCATTTCCACCTCGCTTACCGCCTACAACAAGGCGGCGGTGATGCAGGGAACGGTCGCCACCCGGGCCGAGGCGGTCCGCCAGACTGTGCAGGTGGTGAAGGATACACTGGCGAGCTTCGCCGCCAATGGTCCCAACCAGCAGGAGTTGGATGACGCCAAGACCTATCTGACGGGGAGTTTTCCACTGGCTTTTGCGTCCAATAGCGGCACCGCGTCGCAACTCGGAACCTTCCAGCGGCAAAATCTGGATATCGGCTATGTGCGCCAGCGCAACGCCCTGATTCAGGCGGTGACCTTGGCGGATGTGAAGCGGGTGGCCAAGCGGCTGTTCGATCCCACACGCCTGACGGTCGTCATTGGCGGCACGCCGGCCGAGGCCCGGGGCGCTCCCACCCGGGCGCTGCATCCACTGCCTCCCGGCTCGCCGCCTGCCAAAACCGGTCCGGGACAGGGCGCCGAAGTTTCGGGTGTCACGCCACCGCCAAAGCCGGTCGATAAGCCGGTGGAAAACCCGGCTTCGGCGCCTCCTGGAACACCAAAGGCTTCCGGTCAGCCCGCCAATAAGCCACCCTAGTGTCGTGGTTTCGACGTTCGCAACGTCATAGATATCAAGCTCCGAAGCGAACTTCGAAACCAAACGACACTAGGATTCAATAAGTTGCTGGTGTCCTTCGATTCCGAAATTCGCCTGGTGTTCGATATATAGTCCTTGCGAATTTCGGAATCGGGACACCAGAGCAAGTTAAGGTCAGATTGAATCGCTGCGCCGGAGGGATTTTGCGGCGTGGGCAGGGTGAGGCCCCGGTTCGCGCCAGCGAACGAAATGGTCCACAGGACCGATTTGCCGCTTCGCGGGCGTGCCTCACCCCACGACGCAAAAGACCCCGGCCCTTCGGGTTGCGTTGCGGCGGGAGCCCGCGGCGTCGCCGTCCTCGACCGTATTGCCGATACGCTCTTCGGACGGCTCCTGGCGGATCGCCTCGCCGCAACGCAACGCAGCTGTTTCAATCTGACCTTAACTTGCTCTAGCTTGGGCTGGCTGGAAGGCGGTATCCGAAACCCCTCAAAAGACGAGTGCTGCCATGGCCCCATCCGCCCCCTTCACTGTCAATCTGGAACTGGCCCTGTCGGGCAAAGGAGCCGCGCCCCAGAGCGCCTATGACCAGGCGCTGTCCAAAAGCACTGCCGCGCTGGACTGGCTGCGCCAGCAGCATGACAGCAAAAGTCTTGAGCTGCTGGGCATCCCCACCGCAACCGCCGATCTGAAGGCGGCGGCGAAACAGGCCGCGGCGCTGAAAGGCTTTGCCACGGTTGCGGTGCTGGGCATTGGCGGCTCCAGCCTGGGCGGGCAGGCGCTGACGGCGCTGCGCAAGGTGACCAAACCCTTTGTCGAATTTCACGACAATCCCGATCCCTTCCACTGGGCCATGGCGCTGAAGCGCTTCGATCTCAAGAAGACGCATTTCATCGCCATCTCCAAATCCGGCGGCACCGCCGAGACTTTGATGCAGGTCCTGACGGCGGCGGACGCCCTGGAGAAACTGGGCGTCCAGCAGCTCAAGAAGCATTTCACCATCATCACCGAGCCGCATCAAAGCGCACTGGCCGATTTCGCCGATTCGATCGGTGCGGCAAGGCTGGATCATCCGCTGGGCGTGGGCGGGCGCTATTCGGTGCTCACCATGGTGGGCGCCTTGCCGGGCCTGGTGATGGGGTTGAACTTCAAGCAGCTGCGCGCCGGCGCCCAGGCCGCGCTGAAGCAGGTGTTGAATGCGGCAACCCCTGCCGATGCGCCGGCGGCCTGCGGCGCGGCATTGCATTATGCGCTGAGCCAGCAGAACAAGCTCGCCACCACCATCCTATGGCCTTATGCCGATGACCTTGCGGTGTTCGGCGGCTGGTGGCGGCAATTGTGGGCGGAAAGCCTGGGCAAGGATGGGCAGGGTTCGACGCCGGTCTCGGTATTGGGACCGGTGGATCAGCACAGCCAGCTGCAGCTGTTCCGCGACGGGCCCGGCAATGCGCTGTTCACCCTGATGGCGGTGGACACCAAGGGCAAGGGATTGACCGCGCCGCGCGCCCGCGCCATGCGGCTTGGGCTGAAATATCTCGCCGGAAAGAAGATGGGCGACCTGGTGGATGCGGAGGCCCGCGCCACCGCCCAGACTCTGTTCAAGAACGGACGGCCGGTGCGCCAGATTCATCTGGCGAAAGTGGATGAATTCCATATGGGCGCGCTGATGATGCACTTTATGCTGGAGACCATCATCATGGGCAAGTTGATGGGCGTGGATCCCTTTAATCAGCCCGGTGTGGAAGAGGGCAAGATTCTGGCGCGGCAGTATCTCGCAGGCAAATGATGGCGATCCGGCGGCTTTCAGAAGGTACCGTCAACCGCATCGCAGCCGGCTTTCCCCCTCCGCGTGCAGCGCGGCGAGGGGGAGACACCCGTAGCGCGCCCTCGGGCGTGCGAAGGGAGAGGGGGTGAAAATGCCCATTCGCCGTCTGTCAGAAGGCACAGTGAATCGGATAGCAGCCGGCGAAGTCCTCGAACGCCCCGCCGCCGCGATCAAGGAGTTGGTGGAGAATGCCATCGATGCGGGCGCTACCCGCATCGACATCGCTGCCACACAGGGCGGCGCCGACCTGCTGCTGGTGGAAGATGACGGCGTCGGCATGTCGGCGGACGAGTTGCGGCTGGCGATCGAACGCCATGCCACCTCCAAGCTGCCGGTCGCGGGTGGCGAGGATGATCTTTCGCATATCGTCACCATGGGCTTTCGCGGCGAGGCACTGCCATCCATCGGCGCGGTGGCGCGCTTGAGTTTGGTGAGCCGGACCCGCGATGGCGAGGCGGCTGAGATCAAGGTGGACGGCGGCAGGGTCGAAGGACCGCGGCCGGCCGCCTTCCGCGCCGCCGGCCAGCATGGCACCCGCGCCGAAGCGCGCGAACTGTTCTATGCCACCCCGGCGCGACTGAAATTCCTCAAATCGGCGCGGTCCGAGGATCTGGCCATCACCGACATCGTCAAGCGGTTGGCGATGGCCCGGCCCGATATCGGTCTCACCCTGACCTTGGATGGGCGCAGAAGCCTGGACCTGCCCGCCGAGCCCGATCTGATCGATGGCCGCCTGCCGCGGCTTGCCAAGATCATGGGGCGCGATTTCGGTGACAATACCGTGGGTGTGGACGCGGCGCGCGAGGGCGTCAGCCTGTCCGGTTATGCCGGCCTTCCCACCTACAACCGCGCCAATGCCGCGATGCAGTTCCTTTTCGTCAATGGCAGGCCGGTGCGCGACAAGCTTTTGGTGGGCGCGGTGCGCGGCGCCTATGCCGATTTCCTGGCACGTGACCGCCATCCCGCGCTGGCGCTGTTCCTGGATTGCGATCCCAGTTTCGTGGATGTGAATGTCCATCCCGCCAAGGCGGAGGTACGTTTCCGCGATGCCGGGTTGGTGCGCGGGCTGATTGTGGGGGCACTGAAACAGGCGCTCAGCGGTGCGGGGCATCGCGCTTCCACCACCGTGGCGGGTTCGGCGATGGCTGCCTTTCAACGTCAATCGCCGCAAATTTTCGCGGCGGCTCACCATTCGCTCCACCATTCCTTGGCCTTGCGCGAACCGCAACCGCCGATGTTTCAGGCACCCATGTCGGCGCGGGTGGAAGAGGCGCCGGTCCAGGCAGTGCCCGGTGCCCCGAACTATCAACTCGGCGTGGCGCGGGCGCAATTGCATGAGACCTATGTCGTGGCCCAGACCGAAGACGGCATTGTGATCGTGGACCAGCATGCCGCGCATGAACGGCTGGTCTATGAGCGGATGAAGAAGGCGCTGGCCGATGGCGGCATTCAGCGCCAGCCATTGTTGATCCCGGAAGTGGTGGAGATGGATCCGTCGGAAGTGACACGGGTTGCAAGTCGCGCTGCCGAACTGGTGGAGTTGGGCCTGGTGATCGAGGAATTCGGTCCCGATGCGCTGGTGGTGCGCGAGATTCCCGCCATGCTGGATAAGTTGGATGTCAAAGGATTGATCCGCGATCTCGCGGACGAGATTGCCGAAACCGGCAATGCGCTGTCCTTGAAGGAAAGATTGGAAGAGGTGGCGGGAACGCTTGCCTGCCATACCAGTGTGCGCGCCGGACGCCGATTGAATGCGGAAGAGATGAACGCCTTGCTGCGGGAGATGGAAGCCACGCCCCATTCCGGCCAGTGCAATCACGGCCGGCCGACTTATGTGGAGCTGAAGCTTGCGGATATCGAGAAACTGTTCGGACGGCGTTAGTTTCTTTGTCATTCCCGCGAAAGCGGGAATCCAACTTTGTTCTGCTCCATCGCTGGCAAAAAGTAGTTGGATGCCCGCTGGAGTTTATCCTCCGGCCGCGCTTCGCGCGGACCGGGCATGACAACCTCTTAGAGTTGAGTCAAAAACCGCACCCGCGTCTCGCCATAGTCGCGTTCGTCGAGCAATGTGAAGCCGGGGGTATCGAACGACTCCGACGCGTCGCTTTCCGCCACGATCAGCGCCTTGTCCGCCAGCCAGCCACCATCTTTCAGGCTTAGCAGCGCCTTGGGGATCATCTCCTTGCGATAGGGCGGGTCGAGGAACACCAGACCGAATGGCCCGCCCGCCGAGGGGCCGATCGGGCCCAGGTCGGCGGCGTCGCGCCGCCAGATGCGGGTGGCGCCGGTCAGGCCCAAGGCTTCCACATTCTCCCTTTGAATCGCGCGGCTCTCGGCACTGTCATCCACCAAGAGGCACCAGCGCGCGCCATGGCTGATCGCCTCGATCCCCAGCGCGCCCGTGCCGGCGAACAGATCCAGCACGGCGGCTCCTTCCAACGCGAAACCGATGCCGAAATCCTTGTGGTGCAGCATGTTGAAGATGGCCTGGCGGGTGCGGTCGGAGGTGGGGCGCACGCGGATATCCTGCGGTGCGACAAGCCGCCTTCCGCCCAGTTTTCCGCCCGTAATCCTCATCCCGGTCCCGTAACCAATTGCTGCAACTGGCGAATAGCATGGTAACGGTCTATAGGGCAGGGTCATGAGACGCGTTCTTGCTTTGCTGGCTCTACTGTTGGCAGCGACCCCTGTTTTGGCCCAGGACGGCGGCCCCAAGGTGCATGCCCGGCTAGTGGCGGAGGACAAGACAATCGCGCCCGGTGGCACCGTCACGGTGGCGCTGGAAGAAAAGATCGCGCCCGGCTGGCACACCTATTGGAAAAATCCCGGCGATGCCGGTGCTCCCACCGAGATTCAATGGACGCTACCGCCTGGCTGGAAGGCCGGGCCCATCCAATGGCCGCGGCCCAAGCGCCTGCCGGTCGCGTCGTTGATGGATTATGGCTATGAGGGCACGCCCTGGCTTCTCACCACTCTGACGGCTCCAGCTGATGCCACGGGCACCGTGACGCTCAAGGCCGCGGCGAG
>DATBCP010000400.1:0-7076 GCA_036270435.1 Rhizomicrobium sp.
CTTCGCCCATCGGCATGGTCCAGGCGAGCGCGGTGTATCTGAAGGGGAAGCTGTAACCCTCTCTCACCATGGCCGGGCCCCGAACCGCGCGAAGCGCGGTCGGAGGGTAAACTTCACAACCCGGCCATCCAACTTCCAGAGCGGGCCCCGCGAGCCTGCCATCCAGTCCTTCTAAATGCCGCGCTGGCGCGCGGCGATGGATGGGCGGCTCACATACTCGTTAGCGCTCGCATAGGGCAAGCTTTTCTAATTCGCTGACGCTCATAAGAAAAGCTGAGCCAGGCCGCCCATGGTGAATATGACTACGTCTTCATCGCATAAAGCGCATGATGTGTCAGGATGAACAGCGTCCGTCCATCCGCGCCGCCGAACAGTATCTGGATCGGCCGTTCCGGCACATCGATCTGGCCCAATTGTTTTCCATCGGCCGCATAGACCAGCACCTGGCCATTGGCGATATAGACATTGCCATTGGCTGCCACCGCCACGCTTTCTCCGCCGCGGTCGGCGAAGAGCTTCAAGTCCGTCACGGTGCCGTTGGCATTGACCAAACCGCTATAGATGCGCCCCTCGGACTCATTGCTGGCATAGGTCCGGCTGCCGGGCTTGGCCGTGACAAAGCCGTATGTGTCCAGACTGTCGGAAAAGCGCCAACCGGTGCCATCCGGCGGCCCCTGCTGGAAGGTGCGGCTGTCGGGCAGGAACAGACTGCCATCGGGTGAGACATATTCATGCGTTTTTGGCGTCGCCATGTCGCGGGCGAACATCTCGCTCAGGCTGGTGTAGCGATAGGTGTTGGAATCAAGCTGATCCTTGAACTCGCCATTGTTCCAATAATTGCCCGGCAAAAGCGCGGTCGCGCCCGGATGGTCCGTTGCCGCCGTCGGCGCAATCACCGTCATTTCTGTCGCAGGTGAGCCGGGCTTGAAGGTGTAAAGCGTGCCCTCCGCTCCCAGCGATGACAAGACCAGCAGGTTGCCGCTCTTGTCGAACGCCAGATTCACAGGGTCGGTGGGATTGTCGCGCTCAATGGAAAGGCCTTCCTCGCGCGACCAGCCATAAATGCGCTGCTGGTGCTTGTCGACAAAGTACAGCTTGCCGCGGCCATCCACCGCCGCGCCGGAAATGGAATAGAAACCGTCCTCCAGTTTTTCGATTCCGTTCCCCCTATCGCGAGTCGCGGGCGCGGGCGGCAGGTGCGGGTAATCCAACACCGCGAATTCCCGTTCGCGGGTGTCGATATGGTTGGTGGCATCGCGGATGCTGTTCTCCGCCGGGAATTTGCTGGCCCTCAGATAGGTGCCGCAGCCATTGGCGTCGCAGGAGCCAAGCCCGCTCTCGGCATTGACATGTATATTGCGGAAATGGATGTCGCTGGAATTGAAGATACGTGCCGCCGTGTCCACCGGCCTCACCGTGCGGGTAACACGATAGGCATGCCAATTGGCGACGGTGATGTTCCTGGAATTGGCGATCTCCAGCGACACGGCTTCCTGGCTCTCGCCGGCCTCTTCTTCAGTTTGCGGTGCATAAACCTCCCAATTCTCGGCGCGCCGGAATTGGAATTCCGTCCGCACATGGTGCTCGCTGGAGATTTCGTAAAGATGACCCGGAGTCGTCGTATCGGAAACCGTGACGCCGGACTGGGCATAGGTGTCGACCGTCCACAGATTGGCAAAGGTGCCGCCGCCGCCATTGGTCACCCAGACGGAGGGATATTGCCCATCCCAGCGCTTGCGCATGTCGGGATCGGCGCTATGGGTGTCGTTGTAGGGATTCCAACGCGAGCCGTCGGGATTGTTGGTGCCATGCCCGCCCAACAGCCGGACGTCGTCCACAAGCGAACGCGCACTCGATTGCCACAACAAAGCCACAGCGCGCGGATTGATGCCGCCGGTGAATAATCCGATCCCCGAAACAATATTGTCACCGCCCATGGGTGTTTCCAGCAGCGCCTTGGGTGCGCCCACACCGGCAAAGCCGGGCGTGTTGTCGGGCAGGTCGATCTGGGTGATGGAAGGATGCAGCCCGATCAGCACCGTGTCGGGCTTGAGCCGGATGGTGTCATGCACCAGGTACCGACCGCTGGGCATGTAGAGCACCTTGTTGGTGTCGATGGCATGTTGGAGCGCTGCCGTATCGTCCGTTTTGTTGTCGCCCTTCACGCCCAGGCTCCGCACATTCACCCATTGCGCGGTCGGCGGCAGCGGCCGAATCGCTGGCGGCGGGGGTGCTGGCATCGTCGGCAGGGGTGAGGTGTCCCAGCGCGTGCCGGTCTCGCCCAATGTGCCGGGCGCCTTCAAGATCAAGCCATGGTTGAACGCCTTGACCTCATAAACGCCCCGACTGTTTTTTGGGGCACCGAGCGTCTTGCCGCTCTCGCGAAAGCGCGCGAACACCGGCGTGCCCGCCGCAACCGCATTCTCGAGGCCGATCTGGGTGTAGACGCTTTTCTCATTGCTGACGATTACCGCCGCCTTGGAGATATTTTCGAACCGCGTGTTCTTGGCCCAAAGCCAGTCGGAGTAATCCGGGTCGATGTCGATCCCCACCGGCACATTGCGGAAGGATACGTTCACCAGGGTCAGCGAGGCTTCATGCTCGCGGATGGCCGCCTCGCGCTGGCCTTCGAACCGGCTGTCGATCAGGGTGAATTGCCAGGCGGGTGAAGGCTTTTCCGCCAGGATGCCATAACGGCCGCCAAAGAAGCGCAGGTCCTCTGCCTCATTGGCCACCTGGTTCAAGCCCGCCAAACCCGAACCGGTATGGAAATCCATATGGCTGAGATAATCGTGCTGCGCGCCATGAAAGCGAACGGCAACGGCGCCCGCATTGCCCTTGCCGATCTCGAAATCGATGTTGCTCATCGCCGAATAGAAGGTGCCGGGATTGGCGTCGGCGATATTGGGATTGGGCGGCACGCTGCCGGGCGGCGGGAAGGGCACGCGAAAGCCGGGGCGTTCGGGGCGCGAGCTCGACCCGGCACCGGGGCGGAAGCCGGCAAAGATCACCATGTCCGCCACGCCGCTGGAAAAGCCCGGCGTGTTGTCGCCCAGCACGAAAACCGGCCGCCTGGCGCCCCAGCCAATCACCCGTACCGCCGGCCACACATAAATGGTGCGGGTCAGGCGGTAGCGGCCTTGGGGAATAAAGACGATGCCTTCCTCACGATCGGCGGCGGCCTTATCGATGGCGACCTGGATGGCGGCGCTGTCGTCCGTCCTGCCGTCGCCCACAGCCCCGGTCAGTTGAATGGCGCGGGGATCTTCGGGCCGGGTCGCGAAAGCGGACGCGCCCAGGGCGCCCAGACTTTGGGCGGTAGCGCTAGCAATCGCGCCCAAAAGAAGAGCAGCCGACACAAGCAATGTCTTCATGACGTTCATATCCTTGAAAGTCTTGGCGGCTATAATTTTCCCTTAGCAGATCGGGAACTTCACGACCAAGTTCCCACAGGCATTTTTGCCGCGCTTGGGAACCCCGAATACGGATGCTGCGACGCAAAAATTCTGTCATATTCGGTTTACGGCCCTTCCAAGCTCACGTCCGGGGGCGGACGCGGAAGGCCTTTGCAAGGCGGGCTCCATGATGACTGGATTGCGTACTCAGACCTTCGCGGCGCATTTGTTCGCGGCATGGGCCATGCTGTTCGCCCTGCCGCAGGCCGCCCATGCGGTGGGTCTGATCCACATTTCCGACCGGTCGCTTTGTGTCGACGGCATGGAGACCGACCCCGACGGCGATGATGAGGACACGATCCTGGTCGCGGCCGACGAGGGCTGCATGATCCAGCCGCTGGATATCATCTCGATCTGAACTGCTGATCGCCAAGAGGGCGGAACTTCTCCCGCAGGCAGCCGTTACCGCGCTGTCGCGAAGGAGGATTTCCCATGGCGCAACCGGCCGGCACGCAACAGCCATTTCTCAGCGATGTGAAGACGCTGAGGGAACGGGCACGAAAAAATCTCGATGACGGCGCGCTGGGCAGCAATTATGTCGGCGATGTGAACAAGAGCGTCGAAATCCTGCAATCGGTGCTGGCGACCGAGATCGTGTGCGTGCTGCGCTATACCCAGAATGCCATCACCGCCACCGGCATTTCCAGCGAGGGCGTCAAGCAGGAATTCGCCGAGCACGCCAAGGAGGAGCTGGAACATCTTCATATGGTGGCCGAGCGCATCAACCAGCTCGGCGGCGAACCCAATCTCAATCCGGAAGGACTGCTGACCCGCTCTGCCTCCCAATATTCACAGGGCGGCAGCTTGGTCGATATGATCAAAGAGAATCTGATCGCCGAACGCATCGCGGTGGATCACTATCGCGAACTGATCCGCTATTTCGGTGACAACGATCCGGGCACCCGCAACATGCTGGAAGACATTCTGCGGGTGGAAGAAGAGCATGCCGACGACATGCATGATCTGCTCGTCGCCCACGAAGGCAAACCGATGTTGCACAATTAGGGCGCGGCCTTTGGCCTAGCTTTTCTTTGCGAGCGCGGCGAGCTTAGAAAAGCTGGCCCCGCTTCGAGCCCGCATAGCGGGCGGGGGCGGTGCGTCGTGAGTTGGCTTAGCTTTTCTTATGAGCGAAGCGAATTAGAAAAGCTTGCCCTATGCGAGCGATAGCGAGCATGCGTCGCGCCTCACTCATGCACGTTTTCAGTACGCTTCGCTCGGCGCTCCTGTTCGCGCCGCAAAATCCTCGCGCCGGTTTTGGGTAGGGCGAAAGTTATCGACATCGTTCACGGAACTGTCGCAACCAACCTTTGGCACTGCCTGTTTTCTTGAGAAGACAGGAGATGGCCATGAAATCCGTTGCCATTGTAGCTTTGGCTGCCGCTTTTTCGCTCGCCGCCGCGGCTTCCACCGCCCGGACAGTCACCATGCCAACCAAAAACGCCGACGAGCAATCGGTGAATGCCGTCGCCGGCCCGCCCCCGGCCAAAAAAGTCGCGACCGCCGATGACAAGTCTTCAGTGCATCCCAGCAAGAAGGCGCTGAAGAAAAGCAAGATCACCCCGCCGCCGCCGATGCATGATCCCAACTAGGCCCTCCTAAACGCTGCATTGCAGCGAAGGACTTGAAAGCCCTGCCAGCTTCTCCCAGGGGATATTGCTCTGGGCGGATTGCCGTATAGACTTCTCCCGCGACCCGAGACAGCGCCTTAAGGCGCGCGGGTTTATTGGGGAGGTTTTCCGTGAAAAGATATCTGGCGGTGGCCGCTACGGTTGCCTTGCTGTTCAGCACCACCTCGGCATGGCCTCAAGTGACTGCGACGGCGGGCGCAACGGCGCCGGAGCTCGCCTATGAAGCGGTACCCAATTTTTTCCAGGCTCCTCCCGGCGACTATATGGGCGAGCTGCAGGGCGTCGCCACCAACTCCAAGGGGCATGTCTTTGCCTACTTTCGCGGCCCGCAAACCCGGCTTTGGGAATTCGGGCCGGATGGCAAGTTCATCAAGGAGATCGGCAAGGGATATTACGGCTTCCAATTCGCCCATTCGGTCCGGGTCGACCACCATGACAATATTTGGACGGTGGACGAAGGCACCAATGTCGTCACCAAATTCGATCCCACCGGCACCAAGGTGTTGATGATCATCGGTCATCGGCCCAGCCAGGCGGACGGTCCCTATGCGACACCGCACGGCCCCAATCCGCCGGATAACAAATACACGCTGTGCCGCCCCACCGATGTGGCTTGGGATCAGCAGGACAACATCTTCATCAGCGACGGCTACTGCAATAACCGGGTGCTCAAATACTCGCCCGAAGGCAAATTCCTGGCCCAGAACGGCAGCGAGAAGGTCGGCAAGGGCGAGAATGAATACAACCTGCCGCACGGCTTGCAGGTGGATCACCAGGGCAATGTCTATGTCGCCGATCGCGGCAATGCCCGCTATGTCGTGCTCGACAACAACCTGAAATGGAAAACCGCCTATACCCAATATGGCAGTGCCTGGTCCGACTGCATATCGGAAGGGCCGCACCAATATCTGTTCATGAGCAATTCCAATCCCAATGGCAACGGACCGGGGACCTGGGCACGGACCGGGCAAATCTACAAGGCGGAACTGGACGGCACGGTGGTCGGCAAGTTCGGCCATGCCGGCAAGCTGGCGCCTGGCTGGCAGGTGGTTCACATGATGGATTGCCGCAACCCCAACCAGATCATTGTGGGCGAGATCGAGTCCTGGCGCATGCAGAAATTCGTTCTGAAGGGGAGCAAGTAACATGAGGCACTTCGCAACCCTTCTGCTGGCCGCCGCTGCGGCCATCGCCTTGCCCGCAGCGGCGCAAGAGATCGGCTATGCCACATCCCGGCCGCTGACCCTGCCGCATGATACCTTCTTTGGCATGGCGGCGGGGGTGGCCACCAATTCCAAGGGCAATGTCTTCGTCTATACCCGCAACGGCGATCCCACCGTCACCCTGGGCGGCAGCCGTGCTTTCGCCCATGGCGGCTCCAGCCTGTATGAATTCGACGGGAGCGGAAAATATATCCGCCAGATCGGCAAGCAGGTTTACGGCTTCCTGGCAGCTCAGCAGGTGCGCGTCGACAAGAGCGACAATATCTGGGTGGTGGATCGCTACTCCTCCATGGTGATCAAGCTCGACAGCCAAGGTCGCGTGGCGATGCTGTTGGGCCGCAAGCCGGAATCGGTGGATATCCCGTCCTCGCCGGACACCGGTCGCGGCAACCCGCCCGGCTCGGGCCAGCAGAGCGATCTTTTCCAGTCGCCCACGGACGTCGCCTGGGATGCGCGGGGCAATATTTTCGTCGCTGACGGCATCGGCAATGCCCGTATCGCCAAATTCACGCCCGATGGCGTGTTCGTGAAAAGCTGGGGCTCGCGCGGCTCAGGCGACAGCCAATTCAAGTCGGCGCATGGCGTGGCGGTGGATGCAAGCGGCAATGTTTATGTCGCCGACCGCGGCAATCACCGCATCCAGGTGTTCGACAATGACGGCAACTTCAAGAGCTCGATCACCAGCGGCGGCGATCCGGAAGCGATCTGCATCTCGCCGGGCGCGCACCAGTATCTCTTCAGCTCCAACTCAAACGCGGCCAATGACCTGG
>DATBCP010000401.1:0-3919 GCA_036270435.1 Rhizomicrobium sp.
AGCCCGCACAGGCCGGAAAGATTGTCGCGGGCATAGTCATGGCCCATGCGCAGCGCCTGGTGGTTGGGCGCGATCAGGGCGTCCTTGCCCTTATATTGTTCGCCGATCAGCTTCTCCAGCACCGCCTGGTCGATGCCCAAAAGCTGGGCCAGGGCGCCGACATAGATGATGTTCTTGAACAGCTGGCGCTGGCGCGGGTCCTTGTAGGCGGCGTTGCAGATCTCGGTCAGGGGCATCCGCACGATGGTGATGTCTTCGCGGAATTTCGAGGATGGAATGGGGCGGGAGGAGTCGTAGAACAGATAGCCGCCGGGATCGATTGCAGCGACATCCTTGTCCCAGGTCTGGGGATTCATCGCCGCCATCAGATCGACGCCGCCGCGCCGCCCCAGCCAGCCCTTGCCCGAGACGCGCACTTCATACCAGGTGGGCAGGCCCTGGATGTTGGACGGAAAGATGTTGCGCGACGTGACCGGCACGCCCATGCGCAGGATGGAGCGGGCGAACATCTCATTGGCGCTGGCCGAGCCCGAGCCATTGACATTGGCGAACTTCACCACAAAGTCGTTGACGGATTTTATCGCCGGCATGCGTACTCCGTCCTGGGCGCTTCCAGCAGGAATTTCTGCATGTCCCAGGCGCCGGTGGGGCAGCGTTCGGCGCAGAGCCCGCAATGCAGGCAGAGGTCTTCATCCTTGGCCATCACCCGGCCGGTCTTGAGGGTGGTGGAAATATAAAGGTCCTGATCCTTGTGCAGCGACGGCGCGGTCAGGCGCTCGCGCAACTCGCTCTCCTCGCCATTCCCGGTGAAGGTGATGCAGTCCATCGGGCAGATGTCGACACAGGCATCGCATTCGATGCATTTGGGCGTGTCGAACACGGTCTGGACATCGCAATTCAGGCAACGCTGCGCCTCCGCAAAGGCCTGCTGGACATCGAAACCCAGCTCGACTTCCAGCCGCACATCCTTCAGCGTCTTTTCGATGGGCGCATGCGGCACGCGATAACGATGGTCATTGGAGATGTCATTGTCATAGCTCCATTCATGGATACCCATCTTCTGGCTGGACAGGTTCACCATGGGCGGCGGGCGGTCCTCCACCACATCTTCGTCGCGGCAGAGCAAATCGATGGAGATGGCGGCGTCATGGCCATGCGCCACGGCCCAGATGATGTTCTTGGGCCCGAAGGCCGCGTCGCCGCCGAAGAACACCTTGGGATGGGTGGACTGCATGGTTTTGGCATCGACCTTGGGCATGTCCCATTTGTCGAATTCCAGCCCGATGTCGCGCTCGATCCAGGGGAAGGCATTCTCCTGGCCCACCGCCACCAGCACGTCATCGCATTCCATCACCAGATCGGGCTCGCCGGCGGGCACCAGGTTGCGGCGGCCTTTGGCGTCATATTCGGCTTTGACCTTCTCGAAACGGACGCCGGTCAGCTTGCCGTTGGTGTGCAGGAATTCCTTCGGCACCAGGAAATTGTGGATCGGGATGCCTTCATGCATCGCGTCTTCTTTTTCCCAGGGAGACGCCTTCATTTCCTCGAAACCGGAGCGCACCACCACATCGACCTTTTCGCCGCCCAGGCGGCGCGAGGTGCGGCAGCAATCCATGGCGGTATTGCCGCCGCCCAGCACGATCACCCGCTTGCCTATGCTGGTGGTATGGCCGAAGGACACGGATGACAGCCAGTCGATGCCGATATGGATGTTCGCCTTGGCTTCCTGGCGGCCCGGAATGTCCAGCTCGCGGCCCCGCGGCGCGCCGCAGCCGACGAAGATGGCGTCGTAACCTTCCCCGAGCAGGGCCTTCAACGAGTCGATCTTCTGCCCCAGTCGCAGCTCCGGCTGAAGGTCGAGAATGTAATTCACTTCCTCGTCCAGCACTGTTTCCGGCAGGCGGAATTTGGGAATCTGGGTGCGCATCATGCCGCCGGCGGCGGCGTCGCCGTCGTACAGCACCGCGTCGTACCCCAAAGGCAGCAGGTCGCGCGCCACC
The DNA here is from genome assembly GCA_036270435.1 of Rhizomicrobium sp. Taxonomy (GTDB): domain Bacteria; phylum Pseudomonadota; class Alphaproteobacteria; order Micropepsales; family Micropepsaceae; genus Rhizomicrobium. The sequence continues at coordinate 2,001 of DATBCP010000401.1, forward strand.
GTCAGCGAGGCCGGGCCGGCGCCCACCAGCGCCACGCGTTTGCCGTTCTTTTGCGCAGGTGCCACCGGCATGCGCTTCTTCACGTCATCCTTATTGTCGGCGGCCACGCGCTTCAGGCGGCAGATAGCGACGGGTTCCGCCTTCTTGGTGACTTCTTCCACGCGGCCGCGACGGCAGGCGGGTTCGCAAGGCCGGTCGCAAGTGCGCCCCAAGACGCCCGGAAACACGTTGGAATGCCAGTTGACCATATAGGCGTCGGAATAGCGCCCGGCCGCGATCATGCGGATATATTCCGGCACCGGCGTGTGCGCCGGGCACGCCCATTGGCAATCGACGACCTTGTGAAAATAATCGGGATTGGAGATGTCGGTGGCTTTCATTCCTCCACCGGCAGACCTGTCTTTCGTCGCTTGCTGCGACGCGTCACTCACTGCTGCACTACTCATGGTGCTGACTATTCCCCAATGACATGCCCCATACGGACCAACGTCTGATGGATGATTCAGCTTGATGTACCGCTGGTCCTTGCGTCTTCTTGCTCTTTGCTCTTCAGCATATCCCGGGGTTGGCCGGCTGCTTCCTGTTTCCCTGACGTGTCATACTAGCGACAGCAAAAGTCCGGCAAAAGGGTTCCGTGCCCGGCTGGTGTACATCGGTAAAAAACATTCTATTACAGGCTGTTGCCGCAAGTGCGTGGTGTCATGCCAGGTCCAGCCGCCGGCCGGGGCGCATCAGAACAGTCAATGACATGCCGACCAGCATCAGCACCATGCTGCCGACAAAGGGCAACTGCCAGTTGCCGGTCAGGTCGATCAAATAGCCGCCCACCACCGGACTGATGATGGCGGCCAGCGCCGAGCCGGAATTCATGATGCCGCTGGCAGTCCCTGCGGCTTGCGGCGCGATATCCATCGGCACCGCCCACATCGGACCGATTGTCATCTCGGCGAAGAAGAACCCGGCTGAAAGGCAGGCAAGGGAGGTCGTCAGATCGTGACTGAACATCAGAGGCAGCAGCGACAGGCAGGTCAGTCCCATGCAAACCGCCACCATCAGGCTGCGGGCGCGGTTGAGATTGCCCGTCGCGGTATAGATGCGGTCGGTGACGATGCCACCCAGCGTGTCTCCGACCACGCCCGCGAAAAACACGATGGAGGAAAACACCGCCATCTTGCCGAGATTGAGATTCTGGCTGTGCAGGAAATATTGCGGAATCCAAGTCAGGAACAGCCACAAGGTCCAGCCATAACAGAAATAGACAATGGTGACGGGGGCCATGCGCGCGAACAAGCGGCCCCAAGGCACCGCCTGACCTTTGGGCCTTGGCGGCGGCAGCCTGTCGCGTTCTTCCCGGGTGAGGCGTGGATGTTCCAGCGGATTCTCGCGGAAGGTGAGCATCCATACCGCCAGCCACAGAAAGCTCAGTGCGGCGCAGACGAAGAAGGAGGCGCGCCAGCCATAGAGTGCCATGACCGCGACAATCAGGCCGGGCGCGAGCGCATTGCCCAGCCGCGCCGCGGCATGGGTGATGCCTTGGGCAAAGCCGCGATCCTTGGCCGCGACCCAGCGCGCCATGGCGGCGGTGGCGGCGGGAAAGGTCGCGCCTTCGCCCAGCCCCAAAAGCAGGCGCGCCGCCAGCAGGGATGCGAGCCCGCCTGCCAAACCGGTGAGAACCGTGGCCGAGGCCCAGATCAGACTGCAGGCGATCAGAGTGCGACGGGTGCCGAACCGGTCGCTCACCCAGCCGCCGATGATCTGGAACAGCAGGTAAGGATAGGCGAAGGCGGAGAAGACCAGGCCGATCTGCGTCTTGTTGAGGCCAAAGTCCTTGGCGAAACCCGCCGCCGCAGTCGAGACATTGACGCGGTCGACATAGGTAATCAGGTACATGAGCGACAGCATCACCAGCACAAGGCCGG
>DATBCP010000402.1:0-11085 GCA_036270435.1 Rhizomicrobium sp.
CGAAGCCGGCGAGGATGGCCGCGTCTATCGCGAAGTCGAGCGCGCCCTGGCCGGCACAACCGAAAGCGCGGAGCGCGTCGACGACCAGAATCGGCTGGTGTTGTCGGTGGCGGTTCCGGTCCAAGGCGTGCGCACGGTCTATGGCGCGCTGCTGGTCTCCACCGAAGGCGGCGACATTGATGACATTCTCCGCCAGGAGCGCACGACCCTGTTCGAGGTGGTGCTGGTCGCTTTCCTGGTGATGCTGTTCTCCTCCCTTTATTTGGCAGGCACCATTGCCGAGCCGGTCAGGCGGCTGGCGGCGGCGGCGGACCGCGTGCGCTCGGGTGCGGGCGGGCGCAGCGACATCCCCAATTTCCCCGAGCGCAATGACGAGATCGGCGACCTGGCCGACAGCCTGAAGTCCATGACGGCCGGCCTTTATGACCGCATCGATGCGATCGAAAGTTTTGCCGCCGACGTGGCGCATGAGCTCAAGAACCCGCTCACCTCGCTGGCAAGCGCGGTGGAGATGTTTTCCCGCGCCAAGGACGAACAGGACCGGGCGCGGTTCCTCGAGATCGTGCGCGGCGACGTCAAGCGCATCGACCGGCTGATCACCGACATTTCGGATGCTTCGCGGCTGGACGCCGAACTGTCGCGCGAAGCCAAGGAGCCGGTGGCATTGTCCAAGCTTCTGGCCACCCTCATCGAAGTCTATCGCATGACCGATACCGGCCGGACTGTGGAATTCATCCTCAAGGACGAACTGCCCCCAGGCGCCATCGTGCATGGGCGCGACGAACGGTTCGGCCAGGTGTTCCGCAACCTGATCGACAACGCCATCTCCTTCAGCCCCGAGCATGGCAAGGTTATCGTCACCGCCTTGAAGCAAGAGATGATCGCCCGCATCACCGTGGAAGACGAAGGGCCCGGCATCCCTCCGGGCAATCTGGAATCCATCTTCGAGCGCTTCTACACCGAGCGGCCGGGCGAAAGCTTCGGGCGCAATTCCGGGCTGGGCCTTTCCATCGCCCGCCAGATCATCGAAGCTGCCGCCGGCCGCATCTACGCGGAAAACCGCGCCCCCGGCGGTGAACAGGGCGAGGGCGCGCGCCTGATCGTTGAACTTCCCCTGTCACTGTCCGACGGCTGAGCCGATGTCGAAACCCATGCCCGAAGTCAACATCCATGCCAGCTGCGTCGCTCTGGGGGCGCGCGGCATTCTGCTGCTGGGCAAGAGCGGCGCGGGCAAGTCCGACTTGGCGCTCCGGCTGACAGACGACGGCGCGCGGCTGGTGGCCGACGACCGCACGATCCTGTTTGTCGCCAACGGTGCGCTTCACGCCAAGGCGCCTGACAGCATCAAGGGGCTTTTGGAGATACGCGGGCTTGGGATTGTGACAGTCCCCGCACGGTCCAAGGTCGAAGTCGCCCTGGTGGTCCTTTTGGGGCGTGAGGGCGCGCGCCTGCCCGCACCCCGCGTTTACCATATGCCGGCGCCTCTCAAAGGCGCCAAACCTGTGCCGCAAATCGTGCTCGATGCCCGTTTCGCCTCGACGCCGGCCAAAGTCCGCGCCGCCTTGGCGGCTTTTTCCCGGGGCTTGTTTCGCGACACTTTTATCACCAAATAGCCCTTTTCCCGGCGGGTGTTTTTGCTACTGTCCGCGCCGTCGAAGGATCTTTCATGATTGGCATTGTTCTTGTTACCCACGGCCGCCTGGCGCAGGAATTCATCTCCGCGATGGAACATATGGTCGGGCCGCAAACCCATCTGCGCGCCGTCTGCATAGGCCCCGAAGATGACATTGAGCGCCGCCAGCGCGAGATCGCGGCCGCCGCCAAGTCGGTGGATATGGGGCGCGGCGTGATCATCGCCACCGACATGTTCGGGGGCACGCCCTGCAACCTGGCGCTGACCTTGCTGGAAAAGGGCAAGATCGAAGTGCTGGCGGGCGCCAATCTCCCCAGCTTGATCAAGCTGATCGACATCCGCGCCAAGCACCCGCTGGAACAGGCGGTGAAGGAAGCGATCGAGGCGGGCCGCAAATATATGCGCGCCGGCAGCGCGGACCTGGCGTAACGGGCAGAAATGAGTCGAAAGCTCTCGGCCCAGGTGATCATTCCCAACAAGCGCGGCCTGCACGCCCGCGCGAGCGCCAAGATCGTGGAAGCGGCGGCTCGCTTCCAGTCACAGATCCATGTCATCAAGGACGGCACGGCGGTGGACGGCCGCTCCATCATGGGGTTGATGATGCTGGCCGCTTCCATCGGTTCCAGGGTCGAGATCACCACGGAAGGTCCCGATGCCGAGGAGGCGATGAAGGCCATTTTGGCGTTGGTGGAAGTCAAATTTGGCGAGGAGTGATCTGCCGCGGCGGTAATCTGTCAGCAACAGTCCGGCACCCATTATAACCTGTCCAGCAGCACGCAAGGGCCCGCCATGAATCGCTTTCTCGCTCTCCTCTTCGTCCTGTTTCTGGCCCCCTCCCCGGCCGGCGCCCAACCCAAGCCTGTCCAAGCCTCTCCCTCGCTCTGGCACATCCAAGGTGGGCAAGGGGAAATCTATTTGCTGGGCTCGGTGCATGTGCTGCCACCCGATCTTGTTTGGCGCACACCGGCGATCCTGCGTGCCCTTTCGCGCAGCGATGTTTTCGTGTTCGAGGTTCCTCAGGACCAGAGCGCGATGACGGAACTCAATGCGCTGATCCAGGCGAAAGGTTTCCTGCCGGAAGGACAGAGCTTGCGCGGCCAACTCCCGTCCGCATCCCTTCCCGACTACGATGCCGCGGTCAAGGCTTCGGGCCTGTCGCCTCCCGTGGTGGATCATGAGCGTCCCTGGCTGGCCGGCCTGCAACTGATGTTCACACAGATCAGCAAGTTGAAATTCGCCGCCGACAGCGGCGTGGATTCGGTGCTGATGGCCGATGCGGCAAAAAATCAAAAGCAGATGCGCTATCTGGAAACGATCGCCGAGCAATTCGCGCTGCTCGCCCCGGATGACCGCGTGCTGGAACTGCAGGAATTCGAGTCGAGCCTCAAGGACTTGCGCGATGTCACCGGAGAACTCGAACCGATGGTCAAGGCCTGGAGCGCCGGCGATCAGGCGGCACTGGACAAGGTCATCAATGGCGACCTGGATGACTTTCCCGAAGCGCGCAAGCTGTTGCTGGACGACCGCAACAAACGCTGGGTGCCCAAGATCGAAGCCATGCTGAAGGAAAAGCACGTCTTCTTTATCACCGTGGGCGCCGGCCACCTTACCGGCCCGACAGGGGTGCCGGCCTTGTTGCGCAAGGATGGCTTTAAAGTGGAGGGGCCTTGATGGCGCGGCGAAGCCGCGGTCATCAAGGCGCCGAGCGCGGACAAGCGTCAGCGTAGTGTCCGCGCGAGGCCGGGCCGCTAACTGGCTCGGAAGCGTTCGGTGAAATAGATCAGATAGACCAGGCACCAGGTGGCGACCCAAAGCGGTTTCACCAGCCCAGGCCGGTTCAGGCGCCGCAACAGCGTCCCGGCGGCGCTGACGAGCGAAGCCGTGAGGACAAACCGAAACAGCCGCACAATCACGGATACCGGCACAAAGTGCAGCAGGGAGATATGCCGGCTGCCCGCTTCGACGGCATAGAGCTTGTAAGGCACGCCAGTCATCGCGCCCAGCAGCATATGCCGCGGCCAACCCTGATCGAACTCGCCATGGACCCTGGCCAAAAGGTCCGGCCCCACAGCGGGCACCCGAAGCATCGCGGAGCGCGCCATCATGGGATCGTGGGCGGCCCAAAGCCACATCACCACACCGGTCAAAACTGCGGAGGTGGCCGCGACAAGACAAAGCATGAGAGCCCGGCGCAGTCCTAGCCGCAGGGCAGCCGCCGTGAGCAACACATCCGGCACGATAAAGAAGAAGCTGGCCTCCGCCGCGCCCCACAAAGCCGCGCCGATGACCCAGATCATTCCCATGGCGAACGATGGATTTGCGTCGCGAGACCGGCCATGCGGGCCTGGAGCAGCGCCATGAATCCGTCCACCTCGCCGGTCCAGCGAAACGCCTCGCCCGCCACGATATCGCAATTGAAGGGCACCAGAAGAAAGCTATCCTTGGGCAGAGCCTTGCCCAGGCCATAGAGAAACAACGGATGCACCGGCACCTCCGGCCGCGCCCGGGCCAGATGCGCCACACCGCGCTTGAAATCGGCCAGCACCTCCGGCTCGCCGCGCGAGCCTTCCGGGAAAAGGATAAGAATATCGCCGCGGTCCAGCGCCTCTTCGCAGGGTCCCAGCACATTGGCGCCGCCGCGCCCGCCCCGCACGATGGGAATGATGCCGATGATGTTCAAGGCGAACCAGGCGCCAAGGCGCGAGCGCAGGAAATAATCGGCGGCGGCGACCGGGCGCAGACGCGGCAGGTCGCCCAGCCGGAACATGCTGAGGATGGTCAGGGTGTCGAGATGGGAATTGTGGTTGGCGACGATGATCGCCGGACCGGTCGCGGGCAACAGATCGCGGCGGCGCACATGCGCGCCCAGCATCAGGGTGAGCAGCGGGCGCACGATCAAGAGGAAAAAGGCGCAGCGCAGGAAACCGGTCATGGCGCCGGATGGCCGCCGAAGAAATAATTGATGAAATGGAAGAAGACCGGCGCGGCATAGATCAGGCTGTCGACGCGGTCGAGTATGCCGCCATGACCGGGTATCAGGTTGCTGGCATCCTTCACGCCCAGATCGCGCTTGGTCGCCGACAGTGTGATGTCCCCCAGAAAGCCGGCAATGGCGATAATCGCGCCCGACAGGGCCGACCAGCGCATATCCATGGGCGAGAGAAAGGGTCCGGCAAAGGCCGCGGCCATGACCGTGGAAAAGAACCCGCCCAGGAATCCCTCCCAGGTCTTTTTCGGGCTGACGGTGGGCACGATCTTGTGGCGGCCGAACAGCTTGCCCCAGGTGAACTGGGCCACGTCATTGAACTGGGTCAGTGCCACCAGGAACAGCAGCGGACCTGCGCCATAGCCACGCGCGGTGCCAAAGGCCAGTAGCATGGCCGTGTGGCTGAGGGCGAAGACCGTCATCATCAACCCCCAGCTCAGGATTCCCACCGCGCGAAGATAGCCTTCGGTGACGCCGCCCAGGGTGATGCGGGCCGGAAGGAACAGGAACATCCAGACCGGGATCCACACCATGAAGAAGCCGAAATTCTCGGTATGGGCGAAATAGAATTGCGGCGGGATGGCGAGATAAGCCCATAGCAACACACTGCGATCCGCCCGGCGCGTCGGCACCAGGGATAGATATTCCTTCAAGGCCAGGAAAGAGATCAGCCCCAGAAACACGGTGGACACGACCGGGCTGGTCAGGATGGCGAATGTGAAGACGCCGATCATCCACCACCAGGACGTGGTGCGTTTCCACAATTCGGTGGCGACCTCGCCGGGCGAGAAGCGCCGCAACAACAGCGCGATGACCGTGGCCAGGATCAGCAAACCATAGATGATGGCGATGGCGGCATGGAGCGGGGTCGCAAGGAAACTGGACATCAAGCCGGCTTCTCCGCCAGGGCGGCCCGCGCCAGGTTGACCAGGGTGAGAAGTCCGGCAGCCGCTGCCACCGCCAAGACAATCGTGCTCCACAGGCCGGCTTGCATGCCAAGCCCGAAGGCCAGCGCAAGCGCGCCGAAAAACACAGCCCGGTCGCTTTTGCCCAATGGCCCGTCATAGCGCCGCGATGCCCCGATCTGCACCCCCACCACCCCGGCCATCTCAGTCATGATGGCGATGGCAACGACTAGGGCAACCAGCAGCGGCGGCACGCCGGGTATGCGCGCAAAAGGAAGATAGAGCGCGGTATCGGATATCACGTCGCCCAGTTCGTTCAACACCGCACCCGTCCGGCTTTTCTGGCCGAACTCCCGGGCCAGCATGCCGTCTATGGCATTCAGCGCCATGCGCAGGAACAGGAATGGCGGCAGCAGCAGCAACGACCAGCGCGCCGCATTGCTCATGGCGATCGCCAGGCCCAAGGCCATGCTGAAGATGGCGGCGGACAGCGTCACCTGGTTGGCGGTGATGCCGGCGCGCGCCATTCCCGCGCACAAAGGGCGCAGCAGATTCTGGAATTTGGGCTTCAGGTCGTAAACGCTGGCCAAAACGTCCCCCGAGAGGCGCGATGCTAAGCAGATTCGGCTACAGTCAGGTTAACAGCGTCAGGCGCGATGCCGGCCTCCTCTATCCCCGGTTTGAGTTCAGTCGTGATCCTTGAGCTTGAACTTGTCTTCAACTATCCGAAGCCCGATCATCAACAGAACAAAGATCATCAGGCCCAGCCCAACGACCGCCCAAGGAGCCACAGCGGTTGCAAGTCCCATCGCGGCCACCGCCCAGACTTCCGCAGCGGAGGTCAAATTGTAGACCCTGTGCTGGGCAGCGTCGCGAAGCACGACGCCTCCACCCAGAAAACCGATACCGACCAGCACGCCCTGTATCGCGCCTTGCAGCACCCGGCCCAAGCCATCGGGATTATCGACAATGTGCTCGGCGTGCATGACTGACAGCGTCACCAGCGCGGCGGCGAAGCTCACCAGTCCCAAGGTTCGGATGCCGGTGGGCTTGCCGCGCGACAGCCTTTCCCATCCCAGCCCCATGCCGATGAACGTGGCGGCCACCAGGCGCAGGACAACGTCCAGCGCGTCATAGGGAATGGCGAAATTGCCGGCATACATGCCCCGATTCTGGTCAGAACCCTCGGAAAAGCCAGCCTTTTCAAGGCGAGAAAAATCATATGCAGATTTCTTTATATGTTTCTTGCCTGACTCCGGCCCGGCTGCTATAGGCACCCACGCAAACCCAAGCCGATAACCAAGGGATTCTCTTCATGTCCGCCGCCCCCGCCAACAGCTTCAGCGACTACATCGTCAAGGACATCAGCCTCGCCGAATGGGGCCGCAAGGAACTGAATATCGCCGAGATCGAGATGCCGGGGCTGATGGCGACCCGCGCCGAATACGGCCCCAAGCAGCCGCTCAAGGGCGCACGCATTGCCGGCTCGCTGCACATGACCATCAAGACCGCCGTCCTGATCGAGACCTTGAAGGCCTTGGGCGCCGACATCCGCTGGGCCTCGTGCAACATCTATTCGACCCAGGACCATGCCGCCGCGGCCATTGCCGCCGTGGGCATTCCGGTTTTTGCGGTGAAGGGCGAGAGCCTCACTGATTACTGGAACTACACCCGCAAGATCCTGGAATGGGACGATGGCGGCACGCCCAACATGATCCTGGACGATGGCGGCGATGCCACCATGCTGGTGCATCACGGCTTGCGCGCGGAGAAGGGCGACACCGCCTTCCTCGACAAGCCCGAGAATGAAGAGGAAGAAGTCTTCTATGCGCTGATCAAGCGCACGCTCAAGGAAAAGCCCGGCTGGTTCGCCGAGCTGGCCAGGAACATCAAGGGCGTGTCGGAGGAAACCACCACCGGCGTGCACCGCCTCTATCTGATGGAGAAAGCGGGCAAGCTCCTGTTCCCCGCCATCAACGTCAATGACAGCGTCACCAAGTCCAAGTTCGACAATCTTTATGGCTGCCGCGAGTCGCTGGTGGACGGTATCCGCCGCGGCACCGATGTGATGATGGCCGGCAAGGTGGCCATGGTCGCGGGCTTTGGCGATGTCGGCAAGGGCTCCGCCGCCTCGCTGCGCCAGGCCGGCTGCCGGGTGATGGTGTCGGAAGTCGATCCCATCTGCGCCCTGCAGGCCGCCATGGAAGGCTATGAAGTGGTCACCATGGAAGATGCCGCGCCCAAGGCCGACATCTTCGTCACTGCCACCGGCAATGTCGATGTGATCACGGTGGAGCATATGCGCGCCATGAAGGACCGCGCCATCGTCTGCAACATCGGTCACTTCGACAGTGAGATCCAGGTCGCGGGCCTCAAGAACTTCAAATGGCACAATGTGAAGCCCCAGGTGGACGAAGTGGAATTCCCGGACGGCAAGCGCATTATTCTCCTGTCGGAGGGCCGCTTGGTGAATCTGGGCAATGCCATGGGCCATCCCAGCTTTGTGATGAGCGCCTCCTTCACCAACCAGACGCTGGCCCAGATCGAGCTGTTCGCCAATCCGGGCAAGTATGAGAAAAAGGTCTATACCTTGCCCAAGCAGCTGGATGAAAAAGTCGCCCGCCTGCATCTGGGCAAGATCGGCGCCAAGCTGACCGAGCTTTCGACCAAGCAGTCGGACTACATCTCGATTCCCAAGGCGGGGCCATACAAGCCGGACACCTATCGTTATTGATCAGTGTTCTTGCGGATTGGAGAAGGGCGCGCCTCGCCGGCGCGTCCTTTTTTTCATCAGCAGCAGCTGACGGGCGTCACATTCCTTAACACGCTCAACTTATTCACATTTCACTCACAATCTGCCCACAGTTCCCGGCTCGGGCCGCTAAAGTCGCTGGCGGGCGCGGCCCTGCGCCGTTTGCGTTTTTTGGGGCCCTGACGCCCCAAAAAAGCGCCAACCCCCAAATCTGGGTCCTGAAGCCTCGATGTGGTTTTTAGTACTTTATTAACCACAATCCCTAGGCGGACTCGCCTATCGAAGCTATCTTGTTGATTCATATGTGATTCGCCAAACGGCGACGGGTAAATGGGGGCTTTCGGGCATGCGTCCCAGGGTATCGGGACAGGGTGAGAGGCCAAGGGCCAGGGCATGGCCCTGGCGGGGTCTGCTTCTTGCGGTGGCACCGATGGCCGTTCCCCTGCCTGCCTTTTCCGCCGAAATGGCCAGCCAAGCGGGTCAGACCGGCCATCTGATCGTCCTGTCAGGGCTGGCCTGTGGCGGAGCGGCCCTTGCCATCGCCGCCGGCCTTTGGGCCCTGGCCGAACAACGTTCGGCACGACGGTTGCGCCGTGCGCTGCGGCACGCATCCACACGGACCAAGGCGGCCCTGGGTGAGCGCGATGCGTTGCTGAACGCAGGCCGGGAAGCGCTTCTGGTGTGGGGCCGCGACGGGTCGGGACCCTTCTCCTATGGCGGCGGCGATGAACAACTTCAATCTTGCTTGAAAGGCGCCGACGCGCTGGCCTTGTCGGCGGCGCTGGACAGCCTGTCGGATCGCGGGGCGGCGTTTCAGTTGAAGGTCCATGACAGCCACGGCCGTCTTTTGACGGCGCGCGGTCGGGCGGTGGGCAGCATGGCTGCGGTGTGGCTGGAAGAAGAGGCCGTTGTCGCCTCCGAGCAAGGAGCCGACTACAGGGCAATCCTGGACGCGCTGCCGGTTCCGGTCTGGCTGCGCGACAAGACTCTTTCCCTGAGTTGGGGCAACCACGCCTTCCTCAGGGGAGCCGGCGTCAAGGATCTGGAAACCGCGCGGCGCGAGCAGGCGGCGCTGGACAAACACGAGCGCGATCTTGCGGCCGGCGCCCGGGCCGATAACAGCATGCAGCAGTCGCGCCGCTTCTCGGTGGTGGGCGGCCATCGCCGGGCCTTGGCCTTCACCGAGATTCCGCTGGGCGATGCGGGCGTGATCGGCACGGCGATGGATGTGACCGAGGTGGCCGCCGTGGAAGCCCGCCTGCAGCAGCATGTCGACGCCCATGCCGACACTCTGGACAAGCTGCAAACGGCGGTGGCGATTTTCGGCAAGGACCAGAAGCTGTCATTCTACAACAAGGCCTTTGTGAAGCTTTGGGGCCTGGCGGAGAGCTTTCTCGACAAGCATCCCAGCGATGGGGAAGTGCTCGACAGGCTGCGCGACGCCCGCAAGCTTCCGGAACAGCGCGACTATCCGGCGTGGAAGCGGGCGCGGCTGGCGCTTTATGGCGCGGGCGCGCAATCGGCGGAAGAGGCCTGGCACATTCCCGGCGGACAGACCATCCGGGTGGTGACCCAGCCGCATCCCTTTGGCGGACTGACCTTTCTGTATGAGGATGTCACCGCCGGCATCAACCTTCAAAGCGATTACAACACCCTGGTCAAGGTGCAATCCGCCTCGCTCAACAGCTTGAGCGAGGGCGTGGCCGTGTTCGGCCCTGACGGCAAACTCAAGCTGCACAACCCGGCCTTCGCCCGCATCTGGGAATTGGACCGTGACGACCTGGAAGACGAACCGCATGTGCGCACCATCGCGGCGCTCTCGCGCGACCGGTTCGGCGACAGCGCCATCTGGGATCAATTGATCCAGGCCATCACGGCGGGCGCCTCGGCGCGCGACCTGGGCGATGTCGAGCGTTCCGACCGTTCCATCCTGTCCTTGTCCACCTCGCCGCTTCCCGACGGCGCCACGCTGGTGACCTTCAAGGACGTTACCGACCGCTTCCGCATCGAAACCGCGCTGCGCGACCGCAATGAGGGCCTGGAAGAAGCCGACCGCCTCAAGTCCGATTTCATCAAGCATGTGTCTTATGAATTGCGAACGCCTTTGAACACCATCCTGGGCTTTTCCGAGCATCTGGCCAGCGGCGCGCCGGGCCCCTTGAACACCCAGCAGTCCGAATATGTCCAGGCCATCGTCACGGGCGGCAACATTCTCAAGAATCTCGTCAATGACATTCTCGACCTGGCGCTGGTGGAATCCGGCGCGCTTAGGCTGGAGCTGGAGCGCATCAATCTGGGCGAGTTGATCAACGATATTGCGGTCCATGCCCGCGACTGGGCCGCCAAGACCGGCCTCACGCTCCAGGTCGATGTAAAGGATTCTGGCGTGTTCCTGGCGGATGCGCGGCGCCTGCGGCAGATTGTGTTCAACCTGTTGTCCAATGCCTTCAAGTTCACGCCGCGCGGCGGTGTCATCACCCTCTCGGCCAAGATCGTGGGCGAGGATGTGCAGATCGCGGTGGCCGACAATGGCCCCGGCCTGGCGCCGGAAGTGAAGGCCAGCGTGTTCGAGCGCTTTTCCGCCAAAAGCCAGTCGGGCGGCCGTGCCGGCGCGGGCCTGGGGCTTGCCCTGGTCAACCGCTTCCTGGAATTGCATGACGGCTGGGTGGAAATTGAATCGGCGGCGGGCGGCGGCACGTTGGTGCGTTGCCACCTGCCGCGGCGCATCCATGACGACGGGCCGGAGCAAAGCACCGACGGCAAGACTGCTTATCTTTGAAAATCAGGATGTGGTGCTTGACGGCGTGGC
>DATBCP010000403.1:0-1943 GCA_036270435.1 Rhizomicrobium sp.
CCTGGACCCCCAGTATCAGCGAGGCGTCGGTTTCCTGGGTGACATTTATTCAGGGAGTGGGCATGGGCCTGGTCTTTGTCCCCATGAACATGGTGTCTTTTGCGACACTTTCGCCACAGTTGCGGACAAGCGGGGCCGGTCTCACCAATCTGATGCGCAATATCGGCTCGGCGATCGGTGTTTCATTGACCAGCAGCATCCTGGCCAGCTCGATTCAGACGATTCATGCCCAGCTTGCCAGCCATGCCAGTCCCTTCAACCGGGCGCTGGGCGTCAATGCGCCCTCCATGCTGATGAATCCACAGATACCTTTTGGGTTGGCAAATCTGAATTCTCTCATAGAATACCGCGCGCAAGTGCAGGCCTATGCCAACGACTTCCTTTTCATGTTCCTGATCTCTTTGCCTGTGTTTGCGGTCATCTGGCTGATGAAACGTCCGTCGTTTGCGGCCGGCGCAACCCCTAAGATCGAAGTGGTGGATTAGATGAAAGTGGCATTCCTCGGCCTGGGCGTGATGGGCTACCCCATGGCGGGTCACATGCAAAAGGGTGGCTATGAGGTGACGGTGTACAATCGCAGCGGCGCCAGGGCCCAGCAGTGGAAGGCCGAATATGGCGGGGCCACCGCCGCCACCCCCGCCGAGGCGGCCAAGGACCAGGACATCGTTTTCTGTTGCGTCGGCCGTGATTCGGACCTGCGCGAAGTGACCTTGGGGACGCAAGGCGCGTTCGGCGCCATGAAAAAGGGTTCCTTGTTCGTCGATCACACCACCGCCTCGGCCTCTATCGCGCGCGAGCTTGCGGCGGAAGCGGAAAAGCGCGGTTTCGATTTCGTGGACGCGCCGGTTTCCGGCGGCCAGGCGGGCGCCGTCAATGGCAAGCTGGGCATCATGTGCGGCGGCAGCGAGGCCGCTTATGCCCGCGCCGAGCCGGTGATGGCTGTCTATACCAAGCTGGCCAAGCGGTTGGGCCCGGCGGGTTCCGGCCAGCTCACCAAAATGGCAAACCAGATCTGCATCGCAGGCACTGTGCAGGGCTTGGCGGAAGCCTATAGCCTGATGCGCGCGGCGGGATTGGATATCGAACAGGTCACGGATGTGATCTCCAAGGGCGCGGCGCAAAGCTGGCAGATGGAGAATCGCATCAAGACCATGAATGCCAACGAGTACAATCACGGCTTCGCCGTGGAATGGATGCGCAAGGATTTGGGCATAGCGCTGGAGGAAGCACGCAAGCAGGGCGTCAGCCTGCCTGTGACCGCGCTGGTCGATCAATTCTATGCGGAAGTGGAGAATTTGGGGGGCAAACGCTGGGACACGTCCAGCCTTTTCGTGCGCCAGGAGACCGCACGCAGGGGCAACAAGTCATAGAGGTTTGCTTATGAGTAACGAGCGGGATTCGGCAACTGCGCCTTCGGGGATGCCCAGGGGTGCGGCGGCAAGGGGTTATCATCACGGCGACTTGCGCAACGGATTGTTGGAAGCGGCGCGCAATATCATGGAAGAGGAATCGCTCTCGGCCTTGACGCTGAGGGCGGTGGCGCGCAAGGCCGGCGTCAGCCATGCGGCGCCTTATCGTCACTTCCCCAATCACGAAGCGCTGCTGGTGGAGCTTTCCATCGAAGGCTTCGATGAACTGCGCGAGTCCATCGCAGAAGCCGCCAAGGCGCAGGGCAACGAATCCGACCGCATCGCCAATATCGGTGCCGCCTATATGCGCTTTGTCGCCCAGCGGCCGGCGCTGGCGCGGCTGATGTTTGGCGGCCAGCTGCCCAATCGCGACCAGTTTCCCACCCTGGGCCTCAAGGCCGACTCCATCAGCACCGAAATCGGCAATGCCTTGCATGATAGCGGGCTGGGCCTGGCGGTGTGGTCGGCGATCCATGGCCTGGCCATGCTGGTGCTGGAAAACGTCATCGACCTGGGCCAGCGGCGCTCCGGCCT
>DATBCP010000404.1:0-6182 GCA_036270435.1 Rhizomicrobium sp.
GGAGCGTGCTCACTGTCCGCGCCCGGCTTGAGGAGCGACCAAGGCCTTCCCGGCACGACTTTCCGCCGTCAACTAGTGTCGTGGTCCCAGCTCCCAATTGCCGCGCGCCCCGACGCCGGGACTTTCCTTCTCGGCCTTTTCGGCAAGCGCGTCATAGTCGGCGGCGGCCTTCAGGCAGGATTTGCGGAGCTGGGGGCTCTGGGCTTCGCCGGCCAATCCCCGCAAATAGGCGGCGCGGTCCAGATAGCAATACTTCGTCTCGTTCACATTGGCCTCGACGATGTCTGGGATGCCGTTGTCCAACGTCCAACCGCTTGATTTGTTTCCGCGATGGGTGCCGTTTGATGCCAAGCGTACCGTCGGATCGTCAGCCGAACAGGGCTCGCAACACCTGATCGGGAGTGGCCGGCTTTTCACAACGGGGATGTCCGTAAAAGCGGGAGGGGATGACCTCGCCGTCATAGCCGGTGGAGAAGACAAAGGGCACGCCGCGATTCATCAGCACATCGGCCAAGGGAAAAATCATCTCGCCCTGCAGATTGACGTCAAGCACGGCGCCATCCAACGGTCCGGCCGACGCCACCAGCTTGAGCGCCTCGGACAAAGTCGCTGCAGGCCCCAATACGATCGCACCGGCGGCCAATAAGACCCGGGCCAGATCCTGGACTATGAAATACTCGTCTTCCACCAACAGGATGCGCTTGCCTTCAAGCTCCATCGTGTTCTCCCGGCCCGCCGGGCGGAAAATCCTTCGCACGAATGACGCAACATGCCCGCTGGCACACAAGCCTTTGTGCTGTGCGCCCCACCATGCGGACATGCGCTGCGAAATCTCTTCCGCCGCATGCAAATGAATCCCGCCCCGTTAACATAGCACAATGCGCCCCCACCGGCCCTGTCCTAATATGAACCGATCAGAGGATGGGGTTGTCGTGCAAAGCTACGAAATCCGGCTTCACCGAGTCGACGGCGAATATTCCGCAAGTTGTTTTTCTGCCTTTGTTTCCGACCGCGATGCGCTGGCTTCGGCGCGCGTTTTGCTGAACGAGCGTCTCCCCAGTGCGGCGGTCTGGGAAGGGGCGCGGCGCGTGGGACAGGTCTATCGCAGTGCCCCGCAAGCGCTGCCCGCAGCGTAACGGCTTGCTGGATACGGACGCCTTCCCCTGCCATGCAGGCACGTATCCCTTACGCCTGCATGTTTGGCATTAACATAGGTTACACCGCGCCTGCTTGCGCAGCCGGTTTCGAATTTCGACATGAAATGACCGCGCTTGAGAAATATTTCCACCATGCCTAGCCTAACCTCAATGCCCAACACCGAGCGCTCCTTATCGCCCATGGAATCCCAATCCGGCGACTGCTTGCTGGCGGAGTTTCAGCATCGGGTGAAGAACTTGATGGCGGTCGTCCGTTCGATTGTCCGGCGCACGGTGGAGACGTCTTCCGGGCTTGAGGATTTCGCGGATCATTTCGACGGCCGGTTGACGGCCCTGATGCGCACCTTTCGCATGCTGGGCCGGACGGGGACCTTCGAAATCGATTTCGAGGAATTGGTACGGGAGGAGCTGTTAAGCCAGGCCGCCGAACGCCGGGCGCATGTCGAAGGTCCGGTCCTGTGTCTGTCCCAGAATGCGGCAACGGCCCTGGGACTGGCGATCCATGAACTGGCCGTCAATGCCGTGAAGTATGGCGCCCTGGCCGGCACTGACGGGCAACTTTCGATCGGCTGGACGGTGGATGAAGACGGCTTGCGGCTGGAATGGCGCGAGGCGGGCGTGCCGGCGGTGGATCCCATGCCGCAGCGCCGCGGTTTCGGCCGCGAATGGATCGAACAGGGTTTGCCCTACCAGCTCAAGGCCCAAAGCAGGCTGGAGTTCCTGCCGGGCGGCGTGGTTTGCACCATCCTTGTGCCGCCAAATCAGATTGGCGGTGCGGCATGATCAAGACCAAGCCCGCCCAGGGGGAGTTGCACCGCTTGCGCGAATTCGGCCTTCGCGCCCTGGCGCATTGCGGCGCGCTGGATGAGGAGGAAGAAAAAACCGCCCATGCCGCCTTGGCGGACATGCAAAGTGTCCCGGCCGGGCATGAGTTGATCGCGGAAGGCGAGCCGCTGAACCGCCCCTGCCTGTTGTTGGAGGGTTGGGCGGTGCGCCAGCGGGTGCTGAGCGACGGCCGGCGGCAGATCTTCTCCTTTGTCCTGCCCGGTGACGGCCTGGGACTTTGCGCACGCCCCGATGGCGTGGCGCTCCACAGCACGTTCGCCTTGACGCCGGTCACCCTGGCGCCCATGCCGTTGCTGAACCAGCGCCTGCAGACCCGATCGAAAAGCCCCTTGAGCGACGCGGCCTGGAACATGATCAGCCTGGAAGAGACGTTCCTGTCCAATCAGGTGATGCGGCTGGGCCGGCAATCAGCCTATGAACGGCTGATCCACCTGCTGCTGGAGTTTCATGACCGCCTGAAGGCCAAGGGCGCGGTCGAGGACGGCAGCTTCGTGATGCCCTTCACCCAGGAAGTGCTGTCGGATGCGCTGGGTCTTTCCACCGTGCACACCAACCGCGTCCTGCAACAGTTGCGGCGCGAGCGGCTGATCCAGACGCATGCCGCCACGGTGCGGCTCGTCGATTTGGTCCTGCTGGCGGAGGTTGCCGATTACCACCGCTCGCCGCGGTTGGGCTAAGCGGCAATCCGTTCGATGCCCATCATCGGCCTGGTGCAGGCGTGCTGCCGGGGCCGCCCACCGGCTCCAGCACCGGAAGCCGCTCGCCGACAGGCGGCAGCTTGGGAAACGCCGCGTGCGGTTCGGCCTGGTACCAGTAGGCGACGGAATAATAATTATCCGAGCGGACATTGGCGTGACCATGCTCGATGGTCGCCTTGAACGAGGTTGCGAAGGGGATCGGGCTGTCCAAGTGGAAGCGATAGACGCTGGAACGGCTTCCCGCGCTTTCCGCGCCCACCACCGGCGCGCCGTAAAGCGCGTAAGAAAAGGGTTCTCCGCCGAAATCCCAGGCGCCCAGGAAATAGTCTTCGGAGCCGGTGCCGGTTATGGACGGCATGGCGCTGCCGTCGATGAAAAACATATCGTCGCCCTCGCCCCACCAGTTATCCTGGTTTTGCAGCACGGACATGGTCACGCCGACAAACTGGCCATGGCCCTTGGCTTCCATCCAGACATAGTTATCGGCCCCAGTGAGGTTGGGCTTGTTGTTGATCTGCGGCTCGCCATTGGTCTTCCAGTCGGACGTCCAGCCATGGTTGGGCTGGGCCTGGCGGTACTGGGCATGAAAATACAATGTGTCGGACGGCAAGGGATGGGCAAAGCTGCGATAGTCGATGTTGTAGTAGAGGCTGTTGATCGGCTGCTCGCCTTCATTGGTGACCGTGATCCGCGCATGGCGTGCAAACGGCATGGGAAAGAAGCTGTTGAGCGCCTTGACGCTGCCCACCGACAGCATTTGCGAATGCCAGGGATGATAGGCGCCAAGTCCCAGCCCGAAAAAGTCGCCGATCGGCGCCTCGACACTGGGCGTGGCCTCGCCATCCCAATAGATGCGCAGGACGATGCGCTTCAAATGGTAAGGCTCATTGTCGGCAATGGTGAACCAGATATGGGAAATGCTGCCCGGCCCGTCGGCGTCGAGCACCGTCTCTGTCCTGCCCGGCTCGACCCGGCGCCGGTCGGCATTGCCGCCGGTGGGATCGGCACTGGAAGCCCGGTGCAACACATAGGTCTGCTGGCGCGTGATGTCGGGCTGCCAGCGCAGATCCTGCGCCCCCAGCTGGGTCGGGATTATCATGGCCGCAAGAAGCAGGATTTTCCGGATCATGTCGCCCCTCCGATTATACGTTTCAATGCGCCGCGGCTCCCCTGGTCGCGCAAGCTTAATCGCGCCGGGGAAGGTGCGGAAGCCAAGAAAGAGGCGCGCGCCCGGCCTCCCCTTGCAGGCCGCCGATCGTCAATCCGTTTTTGGTCTTCGCCGTTCTCTGCCGAACCTACCTACCAACCTTCCATGATGCCGTTTTCGTGCCGCAGCAATTCACCTTGGCTTGTGGCACGTGTTTCCTCATAAAGGGTGGCGTCGCCGGCGAGGGTCTGGCCGCCGTCCCGCTGCACCGGCCTCAGGTCCATGGCGATCTCGCTTTGGGTTTCAAGTGGCGCAACCCAGCCCAGGGGGATGCGGATGATGATGCCTTTGTCGAAGCTGCCTTCACCAAATTGCTGGGCGGAGACATTGGTTTTGGTGAAAAACGCGCCGATTTCGACCCCGGTCGAGAAGCGCCGCGTGACTTGAACGGTGAAACCGCGGTCGCCCGCCAGATATCGGCCGGCCCTGAGCTGGAAATTCAGGTCGTACCAGGGCGAGTCGTAATAGAGCGACACATGGCCGGTGGTCTGACGATAATGCTGCACGCCGAACAGCCGGTCGAAATCGCGCTGCCACACCTGGTAGATGTCCGCGCCGAGGGCCCAGCGCGCGCCTTGCGGCCGCCACAGGATTTCGCCGCCGCCGCCTGCGAACATGCTTTCCAGATATCCACCCTTCACCGTGGCGAAGATGGTGGGGGTGAGGCGGAAGCGGTACTCCACATCCAGGTGACCGATGCCCGTCTTGCCTTGGGTAAAATATTTCAGGAAGTCGCTGCGCACGTGCGGCAGCAGGCTGTCGCTTTTGCGGGCGGTGTTGAAATCGTCATACAGGCTGGCTTCCAGCGAGCCGGAAAGCGACAGTCCCTGTGCCACTTCCAGCCAGGCATCGGCCACCGCCACGAATTGCACGCCAAAGGGCTGGCTGGGATCAAACAGCGCTTCGCGAAACTGTGGAAAGAGGCCCCAGCCGAAGTGGGGATAGATGTCGGTCGCCGCCGCCAAAACCGGCTGGTCCATCGCGGGCGGGCGGATGCGGACCGAATGGTCGAAGATGGTGCCGTCCTCCTGCTGGTAGCTGCGCTCCACCGGACCGCGCAGGACGTCGAATTCCTGTTGCGGCACGCCGCTCTGCACCGCGATCAGCCGGAACCTTTCGATCTGGGGGGGAGCTTCTTTGGTCAGCACCCGCACGATGCGGTCGATGGCGTCGGTTTCCGCAAGATAATGGATGTTGCGATAATAGAGCAGCACTTCACTCTCGCCCAGCGACAGCGCGTCGACCAGGAGGTGTTGCGCAGTGATGGCGGCACGGATACGGCGTTCCACCTGGACGCGGTTCAGTGCCGGGCTTGCCGCCGAGGCATCGATGGTCAAGACCTCCGTGTCGGGCAGCTTTCCGAGGTCGCCGGAGGACAAAAACGCGGCGCTGACCGGCGGGCCTTCGACACTGTGAGGCACATTGCAGGCGACGCTGCGACGCCCGCCCAGGTCGTGCAACCGCACGCGTACGATATCGGCGCTTACGCCCTGCATCAGCCGGGCAGTTGCGGCGCAGCGGGTACTGGAGATCGTCCCCGTCACTTTCAGATCGAGCGTGCTCTTCTGGACCTGGATGTCGTCATAATCACCACCCATCCGCCACAGGGCATCCACGAAATCATTGCGCACGGCATTGCGGCTGTCGATCAATCTCATCTGTCGTGCATTGCGGGGATCGCGGCTGCCCAACAGCGCCGCCAGCGCCTGTTGCCGCTCATCGTCGCTGCGGACGGCAACGGCCGGAGCCGGCGGTTCGATCTTTTGCGGGTATTGAGGATGAACCGGGTCCAGTCTGAGAGAAAAACTGCCGCCCAGACTGGTGCCGTACAGCCAGTACAATCCAGTTTGCAGTTGATCGGAGACGTCATAGGTCAGGCCATAATTGACCTGGCTCTTGGGCAGGAAATTGCCCTGGATACGCTCGCGCTCATAGGTGTCGCTGTCATACTCGACCAGCAGCGAAAAGCCGTCGAGTGGTGTGTGCCACACCGCTCCGCCAAACACCCCGACATCGTGACCATGAAAGAAGACGCCGAAATCACTGGCGCCCGATTGTGTAAATGAGATCGGGCGATCCTTGTTGAAGGACGGGAATATGAGCGCCAGGGGGTTGCGCAAAGCGTTGGTTCCGCCGTGCCGTCCCCAGCCCAGGCCCAAGCTTGTATCTATGTCTCCGAAGCGCTTGGGAGCGACGATGTATTCACCGCCATAAACCCCGGTGCCGATCGTGTCGTCGATACCGACCGCGACCGCGGGAAACAGCTCGTCCTCA
>DATBCP010000405.1:0-1981 GCA_036270435.1 Rhizomicrobium sp.
TGATCAGCGGCACCATCTGCTCCTTGTCGCCGGAAAAGCTGCGGCCGACGAAGGTGGCGCCGATCAACAGCGCCATGCTGACCAGGTCGAGCGGGGACTCGGCGTTGAGGCCGCCCGCCTTGCTCTTGGAACCTTTGTCGGCGGTGGCGGAGAATTGCCCCTTGGTCAGGCCGTAAACGCCGTTGTTCTCGGTGATATAGACCATGTTCACGCCGCGGCGCACGCAATGCACGAACTGGCCCAGGCCAATGGAAGCGGAGTCGCCGTCACCGGAAATGCCCAGATAGAGCAGGTCGCGATTGGCCAGGTTGGCGCCGGTCAGGACCGACGGCATGCGGCCATGCACGGAGTTGAAGCCGTGGCTCTGGCCCAAAAGATAATCGGGCGTCTTGGAAGAACAGCCGATGCCCGACAGCTTGGCGACGCGATGCGGCTCGATGTTCAGCTCAAAGCAGGCCTGGATGATGGCAAAAGAAATCGAGTCATGGCCGCAGCCAGCGCATAAAGTGGAGACCGAGCCCTCATAATCGCGATGGGTGAACCCCAGCCTGTTCACCGGAATGCCGGGATGGCGCAGCTTGGGCTTGGCGATATAGGTCATTCTGCGGCTTCCCTGGAAATGAGCGAGAGGCGTTCGGCGATCGCCCCGATGATGAAACGGGCGGTGATTGGCGTGCCGTCGAAATGCAGGATGGAGATGAAGCGGGCCGGGTCGATGCCGCACTCATTGACCAGCAGCGAGCGCATCTGGGCGTCGCGATTCTGTTCCACCAGGAAGACCTGGTCATAGGCGTTGATGAAATCCGTGACGGCGTCGCTGAAGGGGAAGGCGCGCAGCCGCATGGTGTCCAGCTGGATGCCATCATCGGCCAGCGCGGCCATGGCCTCGCGCACCGCCGGCGCGCTGGAGCCGAAATGGATCAAGGCGCACTTGCTGCGTTCCTGGGCGTTGGCGCGCTCCACCACCGGGGCGGGAACCAGCCCCTTGGCGGTTTCGAATTTGCGCAGCAGCCGCTGCATATTGTCCTGATAGACCGGGCCTTCCTCGCTGTATTTGGCGAAGCGGTCGCGCGACGTGCCGCGGGTGAAGAAGGCGCCTTTGGTCGGGTGCGTGCCCGGCAGGGTGCGATAGGGAATGGCATCGCCGTCCACATCCAGATAGCGGCCAAAGGTCTTGCCGGCTTCCAGCTCGTGCGCCGCCATCACCTTGCCGCGGTCATAAATCTTGCTGTCATCCCAGGTGAAAGGCTCGCACAGCCAATCATTCATGCCGATGTCGAGGTCTTCCAGGACAAAGACCGGGGTCTGCAACCGCTCGGCCAGGTCGAAAGACTGGGCGGTGAATTCGAACAACTCTTTGGGATCTTCCGGCAGCAACAGCACATGCTTGGTGTCGCCATGGCTGGCATAGGCGCAGATCATCAGGTCCGCCTGCTGGGTGCGGGTCGGCATGCCGGTGGAAGGTCCGCCGCGCTGCACGTCGATGATCACCGCGGGAATCTCCGCGAAATAGGCCAGTCCCAAAAATTCCTGCATCAACGAGATGCCCGGGCCGCTGGTGGCGGTGAAGGCGCGCGCGCCGTTCCAGCCAGCCCCAATCACGGTGCCGATCGCCGAAATCTCATCCTCCGATTGCACGATGGCATATTTGTTCTTGCCGGTCTCGGCATCCATCCGGTATTTGCGGCAATGTTTGGCAAAGGCCTCCGCCACCGAGGTGGACGGGGTGATGGGATACCAGGCCGCCACCGTGGCGCCACCATAGACGCAGCCCAGGCCGGCGGCGTCATTGCCGCTGACGAAGATGCGCGTCCCGACTTCGTCCGCCTTTTCGATCCTGAGCCCGCACAGGCCGGAAAGATTGTCGCGGGCATAGTCATGGCCCATGCGCAGCGCCTGGTGGTTGGGCGCGATCAGGGCGTCCTTGCCCTTATATTGTTCGCCGATCAGCTTCTCCAGCACCGCCTGGTCGATGCCCAAA
>DATBCP010000406.1:0-8107 GCA_036270435.1 Rhizomicrobium sp.
GGCCCCCTGGCCATCATCCTGGTGGGTGCGGGCGGCGCGCCGATCAACCTGGCTGGCAAGACGTTGGTGGAGACTCCGGATTGGACGCTTTCCCAGCGTTACGAATACAAGTGGGGTGGCCTGAGGGTCGGCTTCGGCGGCAAGTTCACCGGCTCGCGCTTTGCCACCGACAACAACGACTACAAGACGCCCAGCTATTTCCTGGCCGATGCCGACATCACCTACGATCTGGGCGAGATCGGTTGGACGAACTCCTATATCAAGGTGAACGGCTACAACCTGTTCAACGAGAAATATCTGGGCAGCATCTCCTCGAAAACCTGTTTCATCCCCACCTTGCCCTCTTCCAGCGCCTGCGGTTCACTGCCCACATTTGTGGTGGGATCGCCCCAAACCTTCCAGGTCACGCTGCGCACGGTGCTCTGATAGGATCATTGCCGGGGCCGGTCTTTCAGACCGGCCCTGGTGTCCTATCGATGGTATTGCGAACTTCGAAACCACGACGCCAGGTCATTCAGAGAGGGACGCATGCGCAAATGGCTTTTGGCCGCGCTGTTGGCGCTGGCGCCTTTGCCCGCCTGGGCCTGGGGCGGGACCGGCCATCGCATGATCGGTGAGTTGGCGGCGCGCAATTTTCCCAAAGAGGTTCCGGCTTTCCTGCGGACCGAGCAGGCCGCGCTCCAGATCGGCATTTTGGCGCAGGAACCGGATATTTCCCGCAATTCCGGCCAGCCGCATGATGACGACAGCGATCCGGGACATTTCGTCGATGCCGCAGACGACGGCAGCGTCTTTGGCGGACCGAAACTGGCGGCCTTGCCCCCGACGCGCCGCGATTACGACACCGCCCTGCGCGCGGTGGGCGCCGACGAATACAAGGCCGGCTTCCTGCCTTACAACATCATGGATGGCTGGCAGCAACTGGTGAAGGATTTCGCCTTGCTGCGCCGGGATATGGCGACACAGAAATATGCGCGCAAATTCGCCATGACGGCGGCGGAGAAAAATTCCTATGTCCGCTCGCAGGCGCTGCGTCAAATGCTGGCCCTGCGCGATCTGGGCGTGTGGGCACATTATGTCGGCGATGCCAGCCAGCCCATGCATGTCAGCATCCATTACAATGGCTGGGGCGACGGTCCCAATCCGGAAGGCTTTGTCACGGGGGCGGGCCTGCACGCCAAGTTCGAGACGGATTTCGTCAATGCCCATATCGACGAGCAGGAAGTGGCGGCGGTTCTGCGGCCCTACCGGGCCTGCGCCTGCTCCATCCAGAAGCATGTTCAGACCTATCTGATCGCCACCCAGGCGGAACTGGTCCGCGTTTACCAATTGGAGAAGACCGGAGCCTTTGATGCCGCCGCGCCGCAAGCCCGAGCCTTCACCGTGACGCGGCTGGCGGAAGGCGCGGCCATGCTGCGGGACCTGGTAACGGATGCCTGGCGTGCTTCGGGCCAAATGACGCTGGGCTACAGAACCAAGCAGAGCGTCGCCGATATCGAAGCCGGCCGCGTCGATCCCCGCCGGTTGGACTAGCCGCTCCATTCCCCAAAAGCCGTGGATAGTCGCCAACCGGCCGGTACCAGATCCGCCGGAAGCATTGATTTTGGACGGTTTGCCTGTGAAATAGGCAAATTGACTGCATAAAAATGGGGCAAGAACCGTGATAAACGCTGCCGATACCGCCTGGATGCTGACATCCACGGCGCTGGTCCTGTTGATGACCTTGCCGGCGCTCGCACTGTTCTATGGCGGCCTGGTCCAGGCCAAGAACATTCTCTCGGTGCTGGTCCAGTGCGCGGCGGTGGCGGCTCTGTGCTCGGTCCTGTGGTTCGCGCTCGCCTATTCGCTTGTCTATAGCGGCGATGGCGACTGGTTGGGCGATGGCGCGGGTTTTTTCCTGCAGGGTCTGGTGCGGGACGCCGTCCATCCCGGCACCCATATCCCCGAAAGCGTCTATGTGATGTTCCAGATGACTTTTGCGGTCATCACCCCGGCCCTGATCATCGGCGCCTATGTCGAGCGCATCCGTTTTGCCGCCGTGCTGCTGATCTCTGCTTTGTGGCTGCTGATCGTCTATGCGCCGGTGGCGCATTGGGTTTGGGGCGGCGGCTGGCTGGCCAAGAAGGGCGTGATGGATTTTGCGGGCGGTATCGTGGTGCATGTCACCGCCGGTGTCTCGGCCTTGGTGATCGCCTGGATGATCCGGCCGCGGCATGAATTTCCTCACGGCATCCGTCCGCCGCATGCGCCTTGGATGGTGATGGTGGGCGCCTCGCTGCTCTGGGTTGGCTGGTTCGGCTTCAATGCCGGCAGCGCCCTATCCTCGGGCGCCGATGCCGGCATGGCGATGCTGGCCACGCATCTGTCGGCGGCCAGCGCCACCTTGGTGTGGATGGGGATCGAATGGATCAAGTTCGGCAAGCCCAGCCTGGTGGGCGCCGTCACCGGCACCATAGCAGGGCTCGCCACCATAACCCCGGCCGCGGGCGTTGCGGGACCGCTGGGCGCGGTGCTGTTGGGAGCCGCCGCCAGCTGCGTCTGCTATCTGGCGGTATGGCTGGTGAAGCGCATCATGGGCGTGGACGATGCGCTCGACGTGCTGGGGGTGCATGGCGTGGGGGGCGCGACAGGCACCTTGCTCCTACCCTTCGTGTCGCTGATCGGCGCGGGCGGCGGTCATCTCAATCACGCCGTGCCGGAACAGTTCACTGTCCAGCTCATTGCCGTTGTGGCGGCGGCGGCCTTCTCCGCCATCGCCACCTTTGCCATTGCCAAACTGGCTGACCTGCTGGTGGGCCTGCGGGTGGACCGCGAGCATGAAACCCTGGGCCTGGATTTCGCGAGCCACGGCGAAACCGGCTATCACATCAACCGCTAAGGAGCTTTCGGTCATGAAACTTCTCGTCGCCATCGTTCAGCCGCACCGCCTGGATGCCGTGCGCCTCGCCCTCACCGAAATCGGCATCGCCGGCATGACGGTGACGGAAGTGCGCGGTTATGGCCGGCAAAAAGGCCACACCGAAATCTATCGCGGTGCGGAATACACCATCTCCTTCCTGCCCAAGCTCAAGATCGAAGTGGCGCTTCCCGCCGACCGTGTTGACGATGCCATCGGCGCCATCACCCGGGCTGCGCGTACCGGAAAGATCGGTGACGGCAAGATTTTCGTGCTGGAACTGGAATCCGCCCTGCGTGTGCGGACGGGCGAAACCGGCGATTCAGCGCTCTAGCAGCGCGGTTCTTTTGTGTCGTGAGTTCGTCGCGCACGCTGCCGGCGGCCATGCTCCTGTCCGGCGGGCTGTACTTCGTTTTGCGCCAGATTTTCTGAGACTCCGGCCCTGACCTTGCCCTTTTCGGGGGCCTGTGGAATCCATCGCACCGATGACCACAGGCCCCCAAAAGGCCGGCACCCACCAAGAGGTGCTGGACGCGCTGGCCGCCAAGGGCCGGCTGCGCGCTCTGACCCGCAGTCGCGGATGCGACTTCACTTCCAATGATTATCTGGCGCTGGCGGACTCCGACGTTCTGCGCCGGGCAGCAAGCGATGCGCTGGCGCGCGGTGTGCCGCTGGGGGCCGGCGGTTCCCGCCTGTTGCGCGGCAATCATCCCGAGCATGAAGCCCTGGAGGAAGAGGCGGCCAGCTTTTTTGGCAGCGAGACCGCGCTCTATTTTCCCACCGGTTTTGCCGCCAATGCGGCCATCGCTGCGACCCTGCCGCGACGCGGGGATCTCATTGTCTATGACTCGCTGATCCATGCCAGCTTTCGCGACGGGTTGGAGCCGGATCGTATCCGCGCCATAGAGGCGCCGCACAATGATGTCTCGGCGATGGAAACCATCATCAAGGGGTGGCGCGCCGCCGGCGCCACGGGCCGTGTGTGGATCGGGGCCGAAACGCTTTATTCCATGGATGGCGATCGGGCGCCGCTGGCCGATCTGGCGGCGCTGGCCGCCAGGCATGACGCCATGCTTTTGCTGGATGAGGCGCATGCCACCGGCGTCTATGGCGAGCAGGGCCGGGGGCTTGGTGCGCGGTATGAAGGTGCCCCCAACATCATCTCGCTGCACACCTGCGGCAAGGCTTTGGGCGCGGCGGGCGCGCTGGTCTGCATGCCCAGGCTTTATCGCGATTACCTGGTCAATCGCGGCCGCGCCTTCATCTATTCCACCGCGCCGTCCCCCTTGCTGGCGGCGGTGGTGCGCGCAGCGCTCACATTTTCGGCGGGCGCAGAGCAGGAAAGAGCGCAGCTGCGCCATCTGGTGCGCCATGCCGAAGACCGGATGCGGTCCTTGGGCTTGCCAACCTCCGGTTCGCAGATTCAGCCCGTTATTTTGGGTGAGGACCGTCGCGCCGTGGCCGTGGCAAACGCCTTGCAGGCCCGCGGCCATGACATCCGCGCCATCCGCCCGCCCACGGTACCGGAAGGCACCGCGCGGCTGCGGATTGCGCTCACCCTGCACGTCACGCCCGAAGATGTGGACGGGCTGTTCGCCGATCTTCAGGCCGAGATGGCCCAATCATGAAATTTGTCGTGTCCGCCACCGACACGGATGTCGGCAAGACCGTGTTTTGCGCCGGCCTGGCGGGAATGCTGGGCGCGCGTTACTGGAAGCCGGTGCAGGCGGGCATCCCTGGCGACAGCGAGACCGTGGCGCAACTGGCCGGCGTGGAGGTCGTGCCGGAAGCCTATCGCCTGAAGCTTCCCGCCTCGCCGCATCAGGCGGCGGCAGAAGAAGGCATAGCCATCGATCCGGATCTGCTGATCCCGCCGGACGGATTGGTGGTGATTGAAGGCGCCGGCGGCTTGATGGTGCCGCTCACCCGCACCATCCTGTTCCTCGACGTCTTTGCCCGTTGGCGGATTCCCTTGATCCTCTGCGCGCGCACCCGCTTGGGGACCATCAATCACACCTTGCTTTCCATCGAAGCCGTCCGTCGACGGAATATTCCCCTGCACGGCGTCGCCTTCATCGGCGAGGCCAATGCGGAAAGCGAAACCATCATCACCGAGATCGGCAAGGTGAAACGGCTGGGCCGCCTGCCGGTGATCGACCCGTTGACGGCGGAACAGCTGAAAGTCTCGTTCGCCGCGAATTTCACGCTCAAGGATTTTGCATGAATACTCCCGCCCATTCTTCACCGATATGGCATCCGTTTACCCAGCATGCGCTGACGCCGGATACACATTTGGTGCGGCATGGCAAAGGCGCCTGGCTGGAAACCGACTCGAACAATGGAATGGGGGGCCGGATGCTCGATGCTATCTCCTCCTGGTGGGTGATCACCCATGGCCATCGCCATCCCAGGATCATCGAGGCCATCAAGCAACAGGCCGACACGCTGGACCAGGTGATCTTTGCCGGCTTCACCCACCAGCCGGCGGAAGACCTGGCGCGTGGGCTGGTCCATATCGCGCCGCAGGGGCTCAGCCGCGTCTTCTATTCCGACAGCGGCAGCACGGCAGTGGAGGTGGCGCTGAAAATGGCGCTGGGCTTCTGGAGAAACCAGGGCAAGGACCGCACCCGCATCATTGCGCTGGAGAATGCCTATCACGGCGACACTATCGGCACCATGTCGGCGGGTGCGCGGGGCGTGTTCAATGCCGCTTACGCGCCGCTGCTGTTTGATGTGGTGCGCCTGCCATTTCCTGTGCCCGGCCGGGAAAGGGAGACGCTGGAGCAGCTCAAGGCCGCCGCCGCAAATGCCGCCGCCCTGATTGTGGAGCCGCTGCTGTTGGGCGCGGGCGGCATGTTGCTCTATCCGGCAGACGTCCTGCGCGCCATGGCTTCCATCTGTCGCGATACCGGTACGCTGCTGATCGCCGATGAGGTTCTCACCGGCTTTGGCCGGACCGGCACGTTATTCGCCTGCGAGCAGGCCGGCATTTCGCCTGATATTCTTTGCCTGGCCAAGGGGCTTTCCGGCGGCAGCCTGCCCTTGGCGGCGACGCTGTGCCGGGACGAGATTTTCGCCGCCCACTATTCGATCGACCGTAGTCTCACTTTCTTCCATTCCAGCTCTTTCACCGCCAATCCCATTGCCTGCGCCGCGGCCTGCGCCAATCTGGAAATCTGGCGCGACGAGCCGGTCAGGGAACGCATCACGGCGCTGGCGGGCTGGCAGGAAGACCGTCTGGCGGGTTTGCGGGACGACCCTCGGTTTGAAAATATCCGCCGCCTGGGCACCCTCACGGCCATGGACTTGAAGGTGCCGGACGCCGGCTACCTGGCCCATGTGGCGCCGGAACTGACCGCCTTTTTCCACGCGCGAGGCATCTTGTTACGCCCCTTGGGCAATACGATCTATGTCCTGCCACCCTATTGCGTGACTGCGGCGGAACTGGATTTGGTCTATGCTGCCATCCTGGAGGCAGCCGGAAAATTTGCGTAACCGGCGCTCATCCGGCGCGAATTGGCAGTCGTGAATACTGCCGGGAGACGTCCATGCGCCTGAAACCCCTGTATCTGGCCGCCGCCGCTGCTTTGGCAGCCTCCGCCATCCCCCTGCTGTCCGTTCATGTTGCGGCGGACGACCTGGACAGGGAAATCCCCGCCGCTCTGTCCGATCCCGCCAGTCCTGCGACCACCGAGGTGGCGGTGTTGGCCGGAGGCTGTTTCTGGGGCCAGCAGGGCCTGTTCGAGCATGTCAAAGGCGTCACCAAGGTGGTGGCCGGTTATTCCGGCGGCGGCAGGCAAACCGCTGTTTATGGCAAGGTCAGTGACGGCGACACCGGACATGCGGAATCGGTGCAGATCACTTTTGATCCACATCAGGTGAGTTTCGGCCAGTTGCTGCGGATCTATTTTTCGGTGGCCCACGACCCCACCGAAGTCAACCGACAGGGGCCGGACGAGGGCAGCCAGTATCGTACCGAAATTTTTGCCGCCAGCCCCGAACAGGAAGCGACGGCGCGGGCCTATATCGCCCAGTTGGATGCGGCGCATATCTTCGCCGCCCCTATCGCCACCAAGTTGGAATCGCTGAAGGGCTTCTATCCGGCTGAGGACTATCACCAGGACTATCTGGTCCGGAACCCCCAATCCGCTTACATCCGGATCAACGACTTGCCCAAGATTGCCGCCTTGAAGCGGGTGTGGCCGGATATGTACAGGGAGAAGCCGGTCCTGCTGGCGGAAAGGTAGCGCGGTCCTTTTGCCCTCCGGGTTCGTCGCTCGTCGCTCATGGGCCAATTTGCCCACATCGCTCCTCGCTCCTGCCCGGCCGGCAAAAATCCTCGCGCTACCGCCTATTTTTAAGCCCATTACGGGGCCGTCACCTTCATCAAGCCAAATAAAACCGGTTTTAGGGCCGCGGACAGGCGTTTCCTTTGCCGTCCCGATCTGGTAGGTCCTGCCCCGGCTTTTTTGCCCCATGCCGCCAACCGGCGGTTTTTGCGGGGAAAAGCCGGGAAATTAAAGCGAAACCGAACCATGAAAATTGAACGTCTGATTATCGGCGGTGCCGCATTGCTGGTCGGCCTGCTCCTAGGCTGGATGGTGCGTGGCGTGACCACCTACAACGCCCACCAGGCATCGATCGCCACTTATGACGATTGGCGCGTGGCCTGTCCCGCCGCCGACACGGGGGCCGACAATAAGGACGCCGCCGCGGCCGCGCATTGCGAGCTCAGTACCGATGTGATCGACAAGTCGCAGAGCACCCCCAACGCGGTCGCCCGCGCCACCATCACCACCGACAAGGATGGCAAGCAGATGATCGGCTTTGTGCTGCCCTTTGGCGTGGCGCTGGAAGCCGGCATGGGCCTCAAGATCGGCAAGGATCCGGTGAAGGTCTATCAATACCGGACATGCAATTCGATCGGTTGCATCGTGACCACGCCGTTTGACGACAAGCTGGCCTCGTCTCTCAAGGGGACGGACGACGCGGCGGTGATGTTTGCCGGCCTGGACGGCAAGGCGGTTTCCGTGCCGATATCGTTCAAGGGCTATCAGCAGTCCATGTCCGCCTGGAAGAGCTCGGAAGCACGGCGCAACTCCTGGTTCTGGAGACTGTGGTCGTGAAGCGGGAGCCGGTTTCGGCGGGTCTTCTGGCGGGTGCCTTTGCAGGTCTTGTCCTGGTTTGCGGCGCCGCCCGCGCGCAACAGAC
>DATBCP010000407.1:0-4268 GCA_036270435.1 Rhizomicrobium sp.
GCAATCCGGCCTGGGGTTTAGCCTGTGACCTCCGGGGGGTCAATTCTGGTGGCAAAAACCCACAAAAACGGTAAAGGCCGCGGGTTTTCGCCCGCGGCCCTGGCCGTTAGTCGCTGAAAACCTTGCCTACTCTCCGTAAGCGATCCGCCAGATTTTGCCCTTATTCGAATCCGCGACATAAAGCGCGCCGTCCGGCCCGACCGCCACGCCCACCGGGCGATAGGCCGCGGTCTTGACCTGCTTGGCGTCTGGCGTCGCGCCCGCAAAGCCGTCGGCGAAGATCACCGGCTTGCCCGCCCGGCCCGTTCCGCTGAACGGCACGAACACCACGTCATAGCCGCCATGGCCGCCCGCCACCGTGCCGCCATCGGCGCCGCCGCCATGCATGGCGACAAAGGCGCCGCCGCGATAGCTGCGCGGGAACTGGCTGCCGGTATAGAACGCCATGTCCAGCACCGCCGGCCGCAAGGGCGCGAACGCAGCCACCGGCCTGGCATATTTGCCGTCGGTCACAGCCGTCTTGCCGTCGCCGCCATATTCCGGCGCGCCCAGGCGGATCTTCCGCTCCGCATCCCAATAGGTATAGGGCCAGCCCATATCCGCGCCCTTGGTGATGCGGAACATCTCATCCGGGATGGCATCGTCTTGCGCCTGGGTCACCAGTTCCGGCCAGCCCTTGCTGGTGCCGTCGCGGCCATGCCAGGCACCGTACAGCCCGTCGCCCGCGCGCCAGTCCATCGCGCCCTGATTGCGGATGCCGGTGGCGAAATGCTCGCCATTGGCCAGCTTCTGCCCCGGCTTGCTGTCGTCAAAGCGCCATACGCCGCCGCGGGTTTCCAGTAAGGGACACGGCTTCTGGCCCACCGGCTTGGCATCCTTGGGCACATTGGCATCCCAGCAATTGTTGACACCGCCGCCGCCATCGATGGAGACATAGAGGTTCCCCCTTCCATCAAAGGCGATCGGATGATTGGTGGCGGCCAGGCCGTCGACAATTGTTTCCGGCGCCGCGCTGGGCACCAGCTTGTCGTCCAGCGGGATACGCACCACGCCGGGACCGGTCGCGGCATAGAGATAGTTCTTATAGACCTTGATGCCGGTGCCCTGGTCGATGCCGGCGATATGCTCGGTCTGGAGCGGCTTGTGGTCGGGCCCGAGCCGCAGCGCCACAATGCCAACCGAGGGCGCGTTGGGCCCGTGGCGGGTGGAGACGTAGATGTCGTTGCCCCGCAGCGCCATGTGCCGGATGGGCCCCAGATTGTCGGCCACCACCGAGGCATGGAAGCCGGAGGGCAAGACCAATCCATCGGGCTCGGCGGCCCAAGCCGGCGCAGCCGCCAAAACCGCCGGCACGGCCCCGGCAAGCAGAAGGATGGAAACCAGCAACGTCCTTTTCATGCATTCCCCCGTGATGGCGGTCGAGCCGCTTTTTCCCGGCTGATGCTAGAGCAAGTTGGAGCTGGATTGAACACCGCGCCGGAGGGATTTTGTGGGGTGAGCAGGGTGAGGCCCGGTTCGCGCGGGCCGCGCGAACGAAATGGTCCTGCGGACCATTTCGAGGGCCGAACGCGGATTGGCGCCAAAATAATATTCACCGGAAATGGGATTTGATGCTGCCACTTCCAGAGGAAGAGCAAGTCCGCTGGGAAGTTGCGAGATGCTGGTGAACGCGCCGGATGTGGTGTTGATCTGGCCGAAGGCCAAGGCGCCCAATGACGGCATATCGAGCCCGTAGAGCGGGTCCGCAGATGCCGGAGCTATGCAGAAAGCATTTGTTCCGGCCAAGAATAATGCCACGCGCGCCGGCGCCCGGCCGCGAAACACCCTGTGTGACATGATACCCCTGCCGGATTTGACGCTACACCCCGGCTCCCCTTCCGCCTCGGGCAGGCTAACAGCCCGAAAACACGCCCGCAAATGACAGCGTTAACCGCCTTTGCCCCGCGGATGGGCTTTGGCATAGGTCTCCAGCAACTGGCGCGTGTCCATGGCGGTATAGATCTGCGTGGTGGACAGCGAGGCGTGGCCCAGCAGTTCCTGCAGTGAGCGAAGATCGCCACCGCCTTGCAGAATATGTGTCGCAAAAGAATGCCTGAGCGCATGCGGCGTGGCTTTTTCGGGCAACCCCAATCGCCCGCGCAGCCGTTGCATCAGGCCTTGTGCCTCGCGCGCGCTCATCGGCTTGCCGCGACGCGACAGGAACAGCGGCGAGGCCGGCGCGCCGGTGAAGGGAATCTTGGCCGCATAGTCGCTCAGCGCCGAAGCCACCAGCGGCAACACCGGCACGCTGCGCTCCTTGCGCCCCTTGCCCAGCACGGTGAGGCTATCGCCCAATGGCACATCGCCGCGCTTCAATCCCAAGGCTTCGGAGATGCGCAAGCCCGCGCCATACAGCAGCGTCAGCAGCGCCGCATCGCGGGCGCCCAGCCATTCCACATCATGCTCGCCCGCTTCCGCAATAGCGCGCTCCGCATCGCCCACCGACAAGGGCCGCGGCAAGGGACGGCGCACGCGCGGCGTGCGGATGGAACGGGCGGCGGCATTTTCCAGCACGCCTTCCTTGGCCAGGAATTTGTAGAAACTGCGCACCGCCGCCAGTGCCCGCTGCACGCCGCCGGCGCCTAAGCCTTCCTGACGGCGGAATGTAATAAAGGCGCGGATGTCGGCGGGACTCAGCTTGGCCAAGGCCTTTTGCGTCACCGCGCCGCCGATGTGACCCGCCTGGAAACCCAGAAAGCGCGCCACATCGTCGCCATAAGCGCGCAAGGTGTGCGGCGAAGCGCGACGTTCATGCGCCAGCGATGCCAGCCAATTCTTGCGCAGCGCATCCGCGCTCTGCGTGTCCCGGGGCGCCATTATCCCTTGATGGTGATGTTCGCCTTCTTGGCGTCGGCGATGAAGGCGGCCAGGCCCTTGTCGGTCAGGGGATGACTGAGCAGCTTCTTGAACACATCGGTCGGGATGGTGGAGACATCGGCGCCGGACAGCGCGGCCTCGCGCACATGGAAAACATGGCGCACCGAAGCGGCCAATATCTCGGTCTTGTAGCCGTAATTGTCATAGATGGTGCGGATGTCGCGGATCAGGCCCATGCCGTCCTCGCCGATGTCGTCCACCCGCCCGATGAAGGGCGAGATGAAACTCGCGCCTGCCTTGGCCGCCATCATCGCCTGCACCGGCGAGAAGCACAGCGTGACATTGACCATGGTGCCGTTCTTGGCCAGGGCGGCGCAGGCCTTCAGCCCGTCCCAGGTCAGCGGCACTTTCACGGCGATATTCTTGGCGATCTTGGTGAAGACCGCGGCCTCCTTCATCATGCCATCGAAATCGGTGGCCAGCACTTCGGCGCTGACGGCGCCGGGCACGACGCCGCAAATCTCCTTGAGCGATTCGACATAATCGCGACCCGTCTTGGCGGCGAGCGAAGGATTGGTGGTGACGCCATCCACCAACCCGCTGGCGGCATATTCGCGGATTTCCGCCACATCGGCGGTGTCGAGGAAGATTTTCATGGGAGGGGAAACCTTATTTATTGACCTGGGGATTTGGCGGGGCGAAGTCTAGCCCATCATGCGGGCCCGCTTAAACCCCTTTCCGCCGCCAGAACTGTTGCAGAAATCTGTGATGGGCGTGCTTTTGCCACTGCCGCTGGCAGGGGCCTATGACTATAAGCTGCCGTCTGGTGTCGACCCCGCCCGCGGCGCACTGGTTTCAGCGCCCTTGGGCAACCGCGAAGTGTTGGGCGTGGTTTGGGGCTTAGCCGTCGGCGCGGTAGGCGACAATCGTCTGAAAATCGCGGAGCCGCTGGAAGGCGCGCCATCGCTTCCCTCCAGGCTGTGCGATTTCATTGACTGGGTGGCGGATTACACCTTGAACCCGCCGGGCGCGATTTTGGCCATGGCGCTGCGCTCGCGCGGCGCCTTTGAGCCGGAGGCCCGGCGCGTTGCTTATGTGCGCGGTTCCGTGACGCCGCCGCGCATGTCCGCGGGACGCGCCCGTGCCCTGGAGGTGGCCGCAGATGGCCTGGCACGCAGCGTCACCGGTCTCGCGGAAGACGCCAATGTCTCGCCGGCCGTGGTGCGGGGATTGATCCAGGCGGGCGCGATGGTCCCCACCGAGCTGCCGGAATTTTTGCCCTTCCCGGCACCAGACGCATCCTTCGCCGCGCCGCGCCTGAACGAAGATCAGGCGCGGGCGGCGGATGCTTTGCGGTGTGCGGTGGCCGTGCGCAAATTCTCCGCCCATCTGCTGGATGGGGTGACGGGCTC
>DATBCP010000408.1:0-13698 GCA_036270435.1 Rhizomicrobium sp.
CGGCTGCCACGGCCCCACCGACCTGTCGCCCGTCTGCATGGCCGCGGCGCTGCATTTCGACGTCTCGATCCCCAATTTCGGCGTCCAGGAATGGATGCATCACGCGCCGGAGACCGATGCGGTGTTCCCGCACAGCTATCACTTCCGCGACGGCGCGCTGCATCCGGGCGAAACCCCCGGCCTGGGTGTGGAGATCGATGAAAGGCTGGCGGCGAAATATCCCTATAAGCGCGCCTACCTGCCGGTGAACCGGCTGGAAGACGGCAGTATGACCAACTGGTGAGGACATCATGGCACAAACGATGACCGTCGCCGAACCCGCCATCGCCCGTGTCGGGTATGTGCGCTGGCTTGTCTGTGCGCTGTTGTTTGCGGTGGTGGCGCTGAATTACACCGACCGCCAGGTGCTCTCGGTGCTCAAGCCGACCTTGCAGCAGGCCTATGGCTGGAGCGAGACCGGCTATGGCTGGTTGGCGGTTTCCTTCCAGATCGCCTATGGCCTGGGCTATGTCGCCTTCGGCCGGGTGGTGGATCGCTATGGCGCCAAGGTCGGCGGCACCATCGCCGTCACCATCTGGAGCATTGCCCACACCGCGCATGCCTTTGTCACCAGTATCGCCGGCTTCGCCTGGGTCCGCATTCCCATGGGCTTGGGCGAATCCGGCCTGTTTCCCTGCACCTTGGCCGCGACCACCGAATGGTTTCCCCTGCGCGAGCGGGCGCTGGCGATCGGCATCTTCAACGCCGGCTCCAATGTCGGGGCCATTCTCGCGCCCTTCCTCGTGCCCATCATCACCATCCTGTGGGGGTGGCAGATGGCCTTCATTCTCACCGGCCTTCTCACCTTCGCCTGGCTGGTGGTGTGGCTGACCTGGTACCGGCGCCCGCGTGACATGGCATCGCTGAGCAGCCAGGAACTGGCTTATATCGAATCCGATCCCCAGGAAGCCCAGCGTCCCGTGGCCTGGTCCAAGCTGCTATCCACCCGCCAGACCTGGGCTTATATGGCGGGGCGCTTTCTCATCGATCCCGTATGGTGGACCTTCTTGTTCTGGCTGCCGGACTTTTTTTCCAAGCGCTATGGCGTGGACTTGAAGCATTACGGCCCGCCGCTGGTCGCCATTTACGTGATGGCCGATATCGGTTCGGTCCTGGGCGGATGGCGCTCGTCACGACTCATCAAGTCCGGCGTTGCGGTGGGACGGTCCCGCAAGATGGCGATGCTGGCTTGTGCGCTTTGCGCCCTGCCGGTGGCGGGGGCCATGTATGCCGCCAATCTCTGGCTGGCCGTAGCGGTGATCGGGCTGGCCTGCGCCGCGCATCAGGGCTTTTCCGCCAATCTCTATGCGCTTCCCTCCGATCTCTTCCCCCGCTGGGCGGCTGGCTCCATCGTCGGGCTTGGCGGCTTTGCCGGCGCGGCGGGCGGCGTGCTGATGAGCCTGTACGCCGCCAATGTGCTGCAGGCTATCGGCAGTTATACACCCATTTTCATCTTCGCATCGCTTGCCTATCTCTTCGCGCTTTTGGTGGTGCATCTGATTGTGCCGCGCTATGCGCCCGCCACCGGTTTCACCTCCAATTGAGTCCACGCCCGTGCAGCTTGATCCTCACCGTTTCTTTCCCGCCGATCCCAGGCAGCGCGCTTTGGCGGCCGAGCTTTTCGCAACCGTAGAAAAGCTCCCCATCATCAGCCCCCATGGCCATACCGACCCGGCCTGGTTTGCCTATGACCAGCCTTTCGAAGACGCGGTGAGCCTGCTGCTCTGGCCGGACCATTACCTGCTGCGGCTGCTGTACAGCATGGGCGTCACCCTCAAGAGCATCGGCATCGCGCCCCAGGACGGCAGCGGCGGCGTGGTGGAAAGCGACCGGCGCAAGATCTGGAAACGCTTTGCCGACCATTATTACATCTTCCGCGGCACGCCTTGCCGCGCCTGGCTGGATCACACCTTCCTGGAGGTGTTCGGCCTGGACCGTCCGTTCGGGCCCGACACGGCGGATTATTATTATGACGCCATCAACCAGAAGCTGACCGAGCCCGCCTTCCGGCCCCGCGCCTTGTTCCAGCGCTTCAACATCGAGGCCATCGCCACCACGGAAAATTCGCTGGACCTGCTCAAGGACCATGAGGCGATCGCGGCCTCAGGATGGAACGGCCGCGTCATCACCACCTTCCGCCCCGATGAAGTCACCGATCCCGATCATGAGCTGTTCGGCCAGGCCCTGAAGACGATCGGCGAACTGTCCGGTGAGGACAGCGCGACCTGGAAAGGCTATCTTCGGGCGATCGAAAACCGCCGCGCTTTCTTCCGCGCCCATGGCGCCACCGCCACCGACCATGGCCATCCCAGCGCACAGACCGCCGACCTTTCGCCCGCCGAGGCCGAAACGCTGTTCGCCAAGGTGACGGCCGGCAAAGCATCGCCCGTGGAACGCGAATTGTTTCGCGGCCAGATGCTGACCGAAATGGCGCGCATGTCGGTGGAAGACGGCATGGTGATGCAGATCCATCCGGGCTGCTGGCGCAACCATAACGAACTGATCTATCGCCGCTTCGGCCGCAATATCGGCGGCGACATGCCGATGCAGGGCAGCTTTATGGGGCCGCTCAAGCCGCTGCTGGAGCGGTTCGGCAACAATAGCGACTTTACGTTCATCCTGTTCACCCTAGATGAAACCACCTATTCCCGTGAGCTGGCGCCGCTGGCTGGCCATTATCCCTGCCTGAAACTGGGCCCCGCCTGGTGGTTCCACGATTCGCCCGAAGGCATGATGCGTTACCGCCGCCAGACCACCGAAAGCGCGGGCTTCTACAACACCGCCGGCTTCAATGACGACACCCGCGCCTATTTCTCCATCCCTGCCCGCCATGACCTGGCACGGCGCATCGACTGCGCCTATCTGTCGGAGCTGGTGATCCAAGGCCGGTTGCCGATGGCCGAGGCCGCCGAGGTCGCGCACGACCTGGCGTATCGCCTGCCGAAAAAAGTCTACAAACTATGACGGAACGCCTGGCTGCGGGGCGTTTGGCACATCTTCCCCAAAGGGTCCGCCGTCCCGCCTTCGATATCAAGACGCTCAAATGCGGCATGGTGCATTTGGGGATCGGCGCCTTTCACCGCGCCCATCAGGCAGTGTTCACGCAGGATGCCATCGAGAACGAGGGCGGCGCCAAAGACAATCCATGGGGCATCATCGGCGCCTCCCTGCAGCGTCCCGACGTGCCGGATGCCTTGGCCGCCCAGGACACGCTCTATACCGTCGAGAGCTTGGGGACAGAAGCGCGCTATCGCGTGATGGGTGTGATCCGAGCCGCCCTGTTCGCGCCACGCGACCGTACGCTTTTGCTAAAAGCGATGACGGCTCCCACGACCCATGTCGTCACACTGACCTTGTCGGAGAAAGGCTATTGCCTCGCCGCCGACGGCACACTTGATTTCTCCCATCCCGACATCGCTGCGGACTTGACCAACCCGCAAGCGCCACGCTCCGCCATCGGCTGGCTGGCGCTTGCGTTGGCCGGGCGGCGCAAAAGCGGTGTCGGACCATTGACCATCCTGTCTTGCGACAATCTTGGGTCCAACGGCGAAAAACTGGGAAACGCGGTGGCGGCGTTCGCGGCCCGTAGCGATCCCGGACTTGCTGCCTGGATCACTGCCGATACCGCATTTCCCTTGACCCTGGTGGATTGCATCGTGCCGACTTCGGATGCCGCCCATCGCCAACGGGTCCAGGCAGCGCTTAGTGTCGAGGACCATGCCAGCGTGCAGCGCGAGGAATTCGCGCAATGGGTCGTCCAGGACCGCTTCGCCACACCTGTTCCGGCTTGGGGCGCGGCGGGCGCGGATATCGTGCCCGACATCTCCTCCTATCAGCGGCTGAAACTGCATGTGCTGAACAGCGCCCATTCTGCGCTTGCCTATCTCGGTCTGCCACGCGGCCACATATATGTACGACAGGCCATCGCCGATCCCGATCTTCTGCGCTTCCTGGACGCCATGATGGCGGAGGAGATCGCGCCGGCGCTGGCACCTCTGGACGTGGCCGGCTATTGGCGCGCGGTAAAGCTGCGTTTCCGCAATCCCATGATCGACCATCGCCTGGCGCAGATCGCCGAGGATGGCTCCCTGAAATTGCCGCAACGGCTGTTTCCGCTGCTGGAGACCAACGTCAAAGCGGAACGCAAGTTCACGCACATGGCGAAGATCGTCCAGGCCTGGCTGCACCTGATGGCGACGCGCCCGTCGCGCGATCCCGCCAATGCCTGGTTCGCGCAATGGGCTATAGCGGGCGCCGACAAGGCCATGGCCTTGGACAATTCCGCGCTGTTTCCGGACATCTTCCGTAGCGACGCGCGGCTAAGAAGCGCGATAGTCGGCAACTGACTGTCGCGCACCTCTCTTATTTTATTGAACCCCCATCCGTCGCAGCTCAGGTCGGCTCCGCCGACACTTCGCTGCGACACCTTCCCCCTTCTTGATGCTTCGCATCGAGGGGGGAAGGAAGCTGGCGGATGCTGAGGGTTGCCCGGCGGAATGCACGGCGACCAACCGCTAAGGCAAATGACCTGCCTCCCCCTTCGCGTGCGCAAGCACGCTCAAGGGGGAGGTGGCCGGTCCATAGCGACAGCGTATGGACGGCGCCGCCAAAGGCGGCGTGATAGTCGAGGGTGAGGTTGGCGGCCAAGCCAACCGAACGCCAAGCGCCGAAGGCGCGCAGGCCGGAACGGAGGGGGTTCAACAAAAAAGACTCACCAACTCCCTCTCACCCCGAATAAAATAACCATCCCTTGGTTATAATAACTGTGCGTCGCATTGCTGAACTGGTCAAAGGTGCGCAGCTTGCTACGGAACACGTTCTGCACATCGAAGGTCAGTTCAGGATCTGTGGGCAGTTCGCCCACCAGCCGTGACAGGCGCAGGCTGCTGGAGAAGTCCGCCTGCCCATAGGCCTGGCTGAACAGATAGGCGCCCCCCGGGCAGGTTGGCTGGGAGGTGATGCTCGGGAAACACAGACTCTGCTGGTTGGTCTGTGACGCATAGGAGGTGTCGTTCCACACATAGGACAGCCGCGCCGAAATGCCCTCATTGTCATAGTACAGCGTGGTGTTGTAGCTCATCGGCGCCACGCCTTGCGCGACCGCGGGAGCAGAACCGCTGCTCTTCTGGTCCAGGATGGTCAGGTTGCCGTTGAAGCCGAAGCCATGCAGGCCGTAATCGTCCAGCAGGAAGTCGAAGGGCTGGACATAGTCGAATTCCAACCCGTTCACGGTCAACAGGCCCGGCGCGTTGATCGGCTGGGTGACCAGGATCGAGGCCGGACAATTGGCGTCCGAAGTACAACCGCGTCCCGCCAGCGCGGTCTGCTGATTGTTGTTCAGCGTATTGTAGGTGATGCCGAACTGCGCCAGGTAACCAAAGTTCTGTGTCACGCCCTGGTTAACCGTGAAGCCGGCCAGGCCTTTGCGGAAGGCGGTAAAGCCGAAATAGCCCGCCCCGCCGGTATAAAGTTCGAAGCCCACATCGATATTGTTGGAGTAGAAGGGCTTCAGCGCCGGATTGCCCAAAGCCAGGGTCTGCGCCGTCAAATCGGAGAAATTGACGCCCGAAATCATATCATTGGGATTGGCGCGGGTCATGGTGCGCGACAGGGCGCCACGGACCTGGAAGTCGTCCGACACCTCGTAGACCAGGTTCAAGGACGGCAACCAGGAGCCATACGTCTTGACCTGGGTGGCAAAGCGGAAGGTGTTGGGATACAGCGCGCCATCCGTCAGCGTGGCGTTGCGCGGATCCACCACGGTCACCGGCGCGGTGTCGTATTGGTGGGTTTCCACATACCGGACGCCGATATTGTAGCGCAGATTGTGGCCATTGATCGGCTCCTTGCCCGTCGCCTGCAGGTAGAAGCCGTAATTCTTCTCCTCCAGCGTGCCCGAGTTGCCGCCGGGTGTCGCCGCCTGGGCAAAGGGATAATTTTCGATCACGCCCGCATGCGAACTGGGGATCGAACTGGCCATGGCGTCGATGGCATAGTAGTTCGACGCCGCAGCAAGCGCGCCGTAATTGGCGGTGATGAAACCGGTCGGGCCGGGTACCAGGAATCCGGCCAGCCCCGACTGCGGCACCAGCGAACCGCTATAGGCCAGCGCCGGGAAGCCTGCGCTGAGGCCTGTGCCATAGCCCGGATAGGTCGGCGACTGCCCCGGCGACGCCGCGTTCACGGTGGCGATATTGCCTGCGACATTGGTGCCGCGGCAGGCCGGCTGGGTATTGGGCGGCGGCAGGAATACATTGGGATTGTCGCCGCAGGTCGCATTCTGCCATTGCTGCGAAGCGTCGATGCCGGTGATGGCGCGGAAGGCGTCGTCATAGGCCGCGCCGGCATGCAGCGCGATCCGCTCACCACCCCAGGTGAAGTCGACATGCGCGCCCGCGGTCTGGGTGTAGCGGCGGCCGTCCTGCAGGTTCACGCGGCCATTGGACCATTGGAAATTGGCCGGGTTGTTGAGATCGATATTGCTGGTGATAAGGGGGAAGGCTGCGCCCGGCGGATTGCTGAAATTGGCGACCACGCCGCCGGCCGGCGCGGCGCAACCCGGCGTTCCCGCTGCATTGGGCGTCGAGGGACAGGTCACAAACAGATAGGTCGGAGCATCGCGGAAGAAATGACTCCGGCTGGCATTGACCTGGAAGTCCAGATGCATCAGGTCGTTGATCTGCCAGCTGCCGCCCGGATTGATGCTGAAGAAGTCGGCCTTTTCGTGATAAGGCCGGGCCTCCAGGAAGAATTGCGAATTGTCGAAGGTGCCCGAAGTCACCACACCGCCCAGGTTGTTGCTATAGGCTAGCGAGCGGGGATCCAGCGTCACGTTCAAGGGAATCAGGGGCTGGGCGCCGGCGCCGCCGCGCACGCCCCAGTCGATGTCGGAGCGGTCTTCATCGTTGAAGGTGCGCCCGCCGATCATGTCGAGATAGAAATGCAGATTGTCGGTGGGCCGCCATTCCAGGCTGACCACACCATTGTAGCGGTCGCGATGGCCGCGCTCATACATGCTGCGGCCCAGGCGCGGCAGCAGCATGTTGGAGACCTGCTGAATGGTCAGGCCGGGATTGTGCGCAAGCAGGAAAGCCTGGTCGATGGGCTGGCCCGCGACCAACCCGCCGGCGGTGACGCCGGCAGGCACGGTATTGGGGATCGCCCAGAAATTGCCGCCCAGCGTGTCGCAGCCACCGGATGAGCACTGTGCAAGTTGTCCGGCGGGCGGCGCCGAAGCGCCGGTCGAACCGCCGGTCAGCGGGCCGGGCGAACCCCAGCCGGCATTGCCATCTTCCCAGCCGGAGGTGAAGACCTTGTTGCTGACGCCGGCCAGGCCGATCAAGGCGCCAAAGTCGCCCCAGGTGTCGGACAGGATCATCGATCCGCGATAGCCCATGCTGGGGGCCTGGCTGTATTGCGTGCCCTGGACGTTATAGCTGAAGCGCAAGCCTTCCTGATCGAAAGGCCGGGCGCTGCGCAGGTTGATATTGCCGGCGGCGCCGCCTTCCAGAAGATCGGCGGTGGGCGACTTGCTGACCGAAAGCTGCGTGAACAGCTCGGTGGGAAACATGTTCAGGTCGACTTCGCGGTTGGCGTTGGACTGGTCGGCGGCGCCGGTGGAGGCCACCGCCACATTGGCGCCATTCAGCGTCACCTTGGTAAAGTTGGTGCCCAGGCCGCGGATCTGCACATTGAGGCCTTCGCCGTCGATTTCGCGGCTGATGGTGACACCCGGAATGCGGTTAAGCGATTCG
This sequence comes from Rhizomicrobium sp., assembly GCA_036270435.1. GTDB lineage: Bacteria > Pseudomonadota > Alphaproteobacteria > Micropepsales > Micropepsaceae > Rhizomicrobium. The sequence goes on from DATBCP010000408.1 coordinate 7,794, forward strand.
GCGATATTGGTATCGGGGAACTTGCCGATGTCTTCAGCAAAGATCGTGTCGGTGAAGTTGGTGGCATCGCGCTTTGCGTCCGTCGCTTTCTGCAGCGAGGCGGCATAGCCCGTCACCGTGACGGACTCCACGCCGTTGGCGGCGACGGCCTGCGCCTGTGCCAAAGACGGTGCAACCATCATCATGGCTGCAAGCATGCTGCCGCCCATCATCACGGTCTTGGCGCGGCCCAAACGGATTTCAACTGTCGAATGCATGGCGAAGTCCCTCCCTGGCGCGCATCGGCGCTTATTGATCCGGCGCCTGGCGGCGCCGTGTGCCGTCTACTGATGGTAGCGGTCACATTTCCTGAACAAATATCGCCGATATTTTATGCCGTCAAGATAGGGCATGGGACCGCTAACGGTAGCGCACATCAATTGTTAGCGCTGGTGGCGAAACTGCCACGGATGGCCTAGGCGAGTGCGGCGCAATATGACGGCAGGCCAGGAACCTTGGCCTCAAAACAGAAGAGACCGCCCGCTAGCGGCTGGACGGAAAGTGCCGCTTCATCCAGTCCCTTGCGCGCCGTGGTGACATAGACCGTGGTGAGGCCAGCCCCGCCAAAAGCCAGCTTGGTGATATTGGCGACGGGAAAGGCGATGCGTTCCACAAGCCGGCCGTCGGGTGCATAACACCGGGCCTCCCAGCCGCCAAACAAGCCGATCCACAAGCAACCTTGGCTATCCACCACCGTGCCGTCGGGATGGCCGGCACCCTCCTCTATGGTCAGGAAAATGCGCTTGTTGGCCAGCGATCCATCGTCATGGAGATCGAATGCATAAACGCGCCGCTGCAACGTATCGGTGTGATAGAGCGTAGCGCCATCCGGACTGAAGGCCGGCCCATTGGTGATGACATAGCCAGAGTCCATGGCCGTCAAATCGCCGTGATGAAAGCGATAGAGCATCCCGCTGGGTTGGCCTTCCGCGTCATCCATCGATCCGAACCAGAGCCTACCGCTGGAATCGACCGCACCATCGTTCAACCGGTTGCCGGGACGATTGGGTTCCACGGTGCGGATCAGGGCAAAGCCGCCGCTGGCGGGATCGAACTCATAAAGCCCCGCTTTGGCGCCGGCGATGAAATGGCCGTTCTTGAGCGGCGCGAGGAATCCCACTTCGGAAGGCGCCCGCCAGCTCCGCTTCTCGCCGCTTTCGGGTTGAAAGCGATAGAGGCTCTTTTCCTTGATATCGGTGAACCAGACTGCGCCTTGCCACCAGATGGGCCCCTCGCCCAAAGCACAGGCCAGCGGCCAGACGCAGGGTACAGGCCCGTTCAACCCCATCCCGCGTCGATCCAATATTCACGACCGGTGCACATCCGTCCGTCGTCCGAGGCCAGGAACAGCACCAGGGATGCGACATGCTGAGGCATGATGCGCGCCTTCAGGCATTGCTGGGCGACGATCTCGGCCTCGCCTTCCGGCGTGTACCATTTCGACTGACGGGGCGTTTTGACATTGCCCGGCACCACGGCGGTGACGCGGATATTGTCGCCGCCAAACTCTCGGGCCAGCCCCCTTGTCATGCCTTCGATGCCGGCCTTGGCGGTTTCGTACAGCAGCAGGCCCTGAAGACCCAGATGCCAGGAAATCGAGCCGAAATTGATGATGGCGCCGCCGCCCCGCGCCTTCATGCCGGGCGCCACCGCCTTGGCGGCGAACAGCATGTGGCGCAAATTGACCGCCATGCGCTGGTCCCAATAGGCAGGGGTGATGTCGTCCAGCGTATGGCGATCATCATTGCCCGCATTGTTGACCAGGACGTCGATACCGCCCAAGACCTGGAAGAAGGCTTGGATCGCGGCGAGATCGGTCAGGTCCAAATGGTGGAATACCGTCTTGATCGGCGTGCCGGCAAGGCGCGCCACCAGGTCGCGGCTTTCCTTCTCCAATATGTCCACGAAGATGGTCTCGGCGCCCTGGCGCGCAAAAGCTTCCACCAGGCCCGCCCCGATGCCGGAGCCGCCGCCGGTGATCACCACCCGCTTCCCGGCAAGGCTGGGATAGATGGCGGATTGAACCGCGCTTGAGGGCACATCTTTCATCGGCGGTCCCAGCTTCTGGTTGCGCTACCAATAGCAGCAAACCAATCCTGTCAAGCCATCTAACTTTTGCGGCGGGTGGTGCGGCCTGCAGGCGGCAAGGCTCCCGGGGGGGCGGAGGAGTCCCGTTTGACCAGGGTGAATTTGAGCATTTTGTGGACCATTTGCGGGGGCTTGGTGGTGCGCCGGCCGCGAATCTGCTCGACCAGGAGCCGCACGGCCTCGCGCGCCATCTCGGCGATGGGCTGGCGTATCGTGGTCAGTTCCGGCCAAACCGTTATGGCCAGCGGCGTGTCGTCAAAACCGGCCACCGAAAGATCGCCCGGTACCTCCAATCCACGGCGGTGCGCCACGGCCATGGTGGCGGCCGCCATATCGTCGTTGGAGGCGAAGATCGCGCTGGGCCTGGGGCCATCCAGCAGCTTCCCGGCCGCGTCCAATCCCGAGCGGTAGGTGAAATAGCCTTGCGCCACCTGGTCGGCGTCAACCGACAGTCCCGCCTCGGTCATGGCCTCGACATAGCCGCGAAAGCGCTGGCCGGTTGCGGTCTGGTTGGGATGGCCGTTGATGAAAGCGATCCGCTTGTGGCCCAATTCCAACAGATGGCGGGTCATGGCGCGCGCGGCTTCGAAATTGTTGATGCTGATGGCGCAATAGTCCGGCGCCGGCTTGCCTGACGCCACCAGGACCACCGCAATACCCGCCGCCTGCACCGCCTTCAGGGATTCTTCGGAATCGCAAAGCGGCGGCGGCAGGATCACCCCGTCAATGCCGCCCTTGACCAGCCGGCTGATGGCTTCGGCTTCGGTTTCCGCGCCTTCGCATTTTTCGATCACCAGCTGGCAGCCGCTGAGGCTGGATTGTTCCAGGCTTCCCAGCAGGAATTCGCTGAGATAGTTGGCGCTGGGATTGGCGTAAAGAATGCCGATATGCATGGCGTCGGCGCTCGCCAGGCTGCGCGCCGCCAGGTTGGGGGTGTAGCGCAGAGCCGCCACCGAAGCCGCCACCCGCGCTCTGGTCTCCTCGCGCACATTGCTTTCGCCATTGATCACCCGGGAGACCGTCATGGGGGAAACGCCCGCATGGCGCGCCACATCATGAATGGTGATGACCTTGCCGCTCTTGCGGGTGTTTTTCTTAGGCATGGCGCATCCGTATTATCACAGGAACAGGCATCACGACTTTGTCTTGCGTTTGGGCGCTGGACCGGAGGATTCGCGCTTGACCAGGGTGAATTCCAGAAGCTTGTGCTCGATCGGGGCCGAGCCGCCCGAACGCTTGGCCCGCACCTGCTCGATCAACAGCCGGACCGCCTCGCGCGCCATGTTGGCGATGGGCCGCCTTACGGTGGTGAGTTCCGGCCAGATCATGGTCGCCAGCGGCGTGTCGTCAAATCCGGCAATGGCGATATCGCCGGGAACGTCCAGGCCCTTGCGATGGGCGATGGCCATGGTCGCCGCCGCCATATCGTCGTTGCAGGCGAAAATGGCGGTGGGATTGAAGCCGTTGGTCAATAGCCGTTCGGCCGCCTCCAGCCCCGAACGATAGGTGAAGAAGCCTTGCCCCACCTGATCGGCACCGACCTCCACACCGGCTTCGGTCATGCCTTCCATATAGCCGCGGAAACGCTGACCGCTGGCGGTGTGGCCGGGATGGCCATTGATGAAACCGATACGGCGATGCCCCAGGCCCAGGAGATGGCGGGTCATTTCCCGCGCCGCCTCAAAGTCATTGATGGAGACGGCGGAAAAGCCCGGCGCCGGCCGGCCCGAAGTCACCAGCACCGCCGGAATTCCTGCCATCGCCACGGTCTTCAAGGCATCCTCGGAATCACATAGGGGCGCGGGCAACACCACCCCGTCCACGCCACCCGCGATCAGGCGTTGTACCGCCTTGCGCTCGCTTTCCAGATTTTCGCATTGCTCCAGCACCAGCTGGCAGCTGGAAAGACTGGCTTGCTCCAGCACGCCCAACAGCAGCTCGCTGAGATAGGCGGCGGTCGAGCTGGCATGCAGGATGCCGATATGGATGGAGCCGGCGCTGGCCAGGTTGCGGGCGGCCAGGTTGGGGGAATAGCGCAACACCTTGATCGAAGCGGCGACGCGGGCGCGGGTCTCTTCGCGCACATTGTTTTCGGAATTGATCACCCGTGACACCGTCATGGGGGAAACCCCGGCATGGCGCGCCACGTCATGAATGGTGACAAGACTGCCGCTGCGGCGGGTGCTTTTTCTCGCCAATGTCCCTCTCCCCGGCGCCTGTCCTAGCAAAAGCCGGATAAAATGGACATGCGCTCTTTTGGGCGCCGGCCGGTTGACTTGCCGGAAAGGCCCCGGAATATCGGTTTTTGCAGCTTCCAAGGTTATCGGCATGGCAGCACAACCCTATGGCACAAAGGCCGACGGCACGCCGGTTCATGCCTTCACGCTTCAGAGCGGCAGGCTGAGCGCCACGGTCCTGGATATGGGCGGCACCATCACCGCCATCCGGGTGCCGGACACAAGCGGGCAGACGCGCAATGTGGTGCTGGGGCTCAAGGACCTGGCCGCCTATGAGGCCAGCGGCTGGTGGAATTGCCTGATCGGCCGCTATGCCAATCGACTGAAGAATGGAGTCACGCTGGAGGGACGGCATTATCCGCTGTCGCCGGACGCAAACGGGGTGACGCTGCATGGCGGGCGCGGCCAGTCCTGGGGCCGGCGGTCCTGGCAAGTAACCGCATCGGACGAAGCGATGATCGCCTTGCGCCTGGTCAGCCCCGATGGGGACCAAGGCTTTCCCGGCACCATGACCATAGAGGTGACCTATCGCGTGACGGACGACGGGCTCCGCCTGGACTATGCCACCGCCACGGATGCCGTCACGGTGGTCAATCTCACCAACCACCTCTATTTCAATCTGGCGGGGTCTGGCTCGGTGCTGCCGCAGCGTCTGCAACTGAACGCCGATGCCATCACGCCGACCGACGCCCAGCAGATTCCCACCGGCCGGATCGCGCCGGTGGCCGGAACGGGTTTTGATTTCCGCACGCCTGCTGCCATCGGTGGGAAAGTGGACAGCAATGAACCGCAAATGGCACTGGCACGCGGGCTCGACCATAATTTTGTTTTGAATAAGTCCGCGCCGGACACGCTGGACTGGGCGGCGCGGCTGAGCGATCCCGAAAGCGGCATCACGCTGGAGCTCCTCACCACCGAACCGGGTCTTCAGGTCTATTCGACCAACAATGTGAAACCCGGCCAGTTCAATGCGCTAGGTGGCGAGATCCAAAAGCGCGACGGCCTGGCCCTGGAGACGCAACATTTTCCCGACAGCCCCAACCAGCCCGCTTTTCCGCCCACGCTGCTGAAGCCCGGCGAGACCTTCCGCTCCACCACCATCTTCCGCTTTCCGGTTGCGTGAATGCTCTTTACTGGCCGCCGTTGATAGCGCTACCATCACAAAAACTTTTGGATGAGAATGTTTCGAACCTTCGCGCTTCTGATGGTTGCGGCGGTGCTGGTGTTGCCGGCGCGGGCGCAAGAGCATTGGGTCGGCAGCTGGGCTACCTCGCAACAGATTCCGGAAGAGCGCAACGCGCTCGGTTCGCATGAGCTGGATGACGCCACACTTCGCCAGACGGTGCATTTGTCGATAACCGGCGCGCAGTTGCGGGTGCGGCTTTCCAATGCCTTCGGCACCGGTCCGCTCCACATCGCTGGCGCTCATATCGCCCGCAGCCAACCCGGCAGTGACGCCATCGAGACGGCCAGCGATACCGAATTGCGCTTTTCCGGGCAGCGCGAGGTGACCATTCCCGCCGGCGCGGAATATGTCTCCG